>JAJYIN010000032.1 GCA_021790075.1 Actinomycetes bacterium
ACCTACCTGCCTCTTGCCAAGCCCTACGTCTGGACCGCCGGCAACCACGACACGCCCACTATCACCAACACCATGAAAGGCATCCCCGGGGTGACGGTGCTCGACAACCAGTTCACCATGGTCGACGGCATCGTCATCGGCGGCTTCCCGGACCCGGCATCGACCAGCCTCAGCCCGGACTCCGTCAGCGACGAGCACATGAAAGAGGTGGCGCAGAACATCCTCGGGATGGTCGAAGGCCATTCCCCGCTGCCTTTTATTGTCGCCGTCCACGACCCGCGCGAGGCGGCCAACCTGCCCGGCAAGGTGCCGGTAGTGGTCAACGGCCATACCCATCACGAGGATGTCTCCGTCGAGGACGGGACCGTCTTCCTGGATGCCGGCACCACCGGCGGCGGCGGCCTGCGCAGCTTCAACGGCCAGACGGAGTCGCCCAGTTCCCTGCAGGTGCTCTACATCAGCAGGAACCCGCTCAAGCTCGAAGCCGTCGATTCCATCAGCATTTATGGCTTTAGCCAGGAATTCTCGGTGACGCGGCACGTGTTCCGGCCGGATGAGGGTTCGGCGGCAATGCCGGGGATGACCGCAGGCCAGACCGTTCCCCGGACTGTCCCCACTGGTTAATCTTCCTTGCCGGCGAAGCGCAGGAATATCGCCACGTAGGCTGCGACGATTCCCGGGACCGACCAGTAAAGCAGATACCGGGTGTCGTTGAAGACCACGGCGCCCAGCAGGTAGGGGTAGATGTTGCCGCCGCCGCCGGTGATTCCCGACAGGAAGCTGATGACGATGGCAAGCAGCCGGCCCGGCCAGCCCCAGCCGATGACCCATGTTCCCAGCCGGTAGGCCCACTCTCCCAGGATGGTCCAGACGAGGGGAATGAACATGAAGCCCAGGAAAGTCCGCGACAGCTGGCCCCGCTTGTGAGTTTTCCAGAGGGCCCAGGTGAGCAGCAGGTACTGTACCGCCAGCGCCACGCCCAGATATTGCCGCCAGTTGGAGACCTCATCCGTCAGGGGGTGGCCCAGGGCATCCTGGTTGGCCCGCAGCGAGCAGCCTGTTACCAGCAGCGCCATTGCCCAGGCCAGGCCGATGGCCAGGTACAGGTTAAGCCGCCTGTTCTTTCCCGGGATCAACTCAGAGCCTTATTTCGATAGGTGTATTCTGCTGCGGCCGGCTGCAAAGCCTTTGGACTGCGTCCTCGGAGCAAAAAGTCCTCGACGTACCGCAGAGGGTACGACTGCGGGCTTTTTCTCCTCAAGTCCTTGCCCAAAGTCTTTTCGCACGACCTCACTACGAACAACCTGTCGAAATAGGCTCTTCCCTGTCATTCCCGCCTGGAGCCGGCTTCAATCCTGGGAAAAGGACGGGGTTCGGAACAGACAGGAAGGAATCAGCCGGCCACTGGCGGGCGCAGGGCCACCAGGGCGATGTCGTCCCTCAGGCGGCCGCCGGTATAGTTCACGGCGGAATCAAGCAGCCTTTCCGCCATCTGCTGGGCCGAGAGGCCGCAGCAGCGCCCCAGCGTGTCCAGCAGCCGGCCTTCCCCGTAAGGGCCGCCGGCCTCGGGCCGGGCTTCGATGAGGCCGTCCGTATACATCAGCAGGTACGAGCGCGCCGGCAGCCGGGTGCAGGAAGAGATAAAAACGGCGTCCTTGGTGACTCCCAAAGGCACGGCGGCGTCCGTTTCCAGCAGCGAGGAGCGGCCGTTCTGGCACAGCGCCGGCCGCGGATGCCCCGCCGAAGCATAGTCGAGCCGGCGGCGGGAGCTGTCCAGGAGCGCCAGACCCACGGTGATGAACTTGTCATCGGTGATCTCGTTGTAGACGGCCCGGTTCAGGCGCGTGAGGCAGTCCGCCGGCATCAGCCCTTCGCTCAGATAGGCGCGCAGCATGTACTTGATCATGGCCGTATAGGTGGCCGCATCCAGGCCCTTGCCGCAGACGTCGCCGAGCACGACGGCCATGCGGTCCTCTCCCAGCTCCACGAAATCATAGAAATCGCCCCCGACCTTGTAGGGGCCGGCGGAGCGGTAGACCAGCCCCAGCTCGACATCCCGCCGGGCCGGGGCCGCCGGCAGCAGGGCCGCCTGCAGCACCTCGGCCACATGGCGCTCCCTTTCGAACATCTCCGCGCTCGCCAGCGCCACCGAGCATTGCGTTGCCAGCAGTGAGATGATTTCCTCGTCTTCCCCGGTGAACCCGGCTTTGCCGCCCTTGCCGCCCAGGATGATGTAGCCGCGTGTCTGGCCGGAAGGATCCCGGACGGCCGCGGCCAGAATGCCCCATTCCGGGAACCGCGCCACGTCCCACGAGCCTGCCGCCGTCATGCGGGCGATGTTGGCGCGCAGGGTCTCCATGTTCCCGGAAGCCCCGGTGTCCGCTTCCAGCCAGGGAGCCTGGTAGGTGGATGTTATCTCGCCGGGCCTGTTCGGGTTGATCACCATCAGGGCGGAGCCGGCGAAGGTCAGCTCGGCGGCGCTGCCGAGAACCAGCTCCACCAGCCGGTCGGGGTCGGTCTCCCGGTTGAGCGACAGGCTGATGTCATGGAGGGTGGAAAGCTGGGTGGCGAACCCCTGGATCCTGGCCCGGTCCGCCAGCTCGTTCTGGTACACGCGGGCGTTCTCCACCGCCAGCGAGACGGAGGCCGCCAGCTTGCTGGCGAAGTCTACGCGTGCTTCATCGAAGGGAACCGCCCTGGAATGATGATTAAAGCTGATGATGCCGATCACCTGTTCCCGCACCACCAGCGGCACGGCCAGAAAAGACTTGAATCCGTACGCGTTGGCCAGGCCCGGGGCCGATTTCCCGGTGTCATTGACAGTCACCGGCTTGCGGGTGAGGGCGGCCAGCGAGACGTAAGGCAGCTCTTCGTCGAAGAACCGGTCGCCGATGACATGCGGAGGGAGCTTGTAGCAATATCGCATCACCCACTGCCGGTTCTCCCGCAGGACGATGCCGGCGGTCTCGCAGCCGATAGACCGCGCCGCTTCGATGACCGTGACGTTGAGGATCTCATCCAGCTCTAGCGTCGAGCTGACGGTCTCGTTGATGCGCCCCAGCGCCTCGTTCAGCATCTCGCGGCGTTTGCGGTTGCTGATGTCGACGATCACCCCTTCAAAGCCGGTGATCCGGCCGTCCCGATCCGTGATCGTGTGCGCGTTGAGCGACAGCCAGAGGCGGCCGCCTTGCCGCTGCCGCGCCTCCAGCTCGAAATCGGAGACCGAGCCTTCTTGTTTCAGCGCGGCCAGCAGGCCGGCGAAGTTCTTTTTACGGACGCTCAGCTGGGCGAGGCCGGATACCTCTTCCATCAGCTGTCCGGCGGAATCATAGCCGAGATTGCGAGCCAGCGCCGGGTTGGCTGTGATTATCCTGCCGTCCGGCTCCGCCTGGAAGATGCCCTCCATGGTGTTCTCGAAGAGGCTGCGGTAACGCGCCTCGGCCAGACGCAACGCTTCCTCGGCCCGCTTGCGGCGGTTGACCTCCCGGTTTTTCGGCAGGAAGTCCAAATCGCCTGCCCGGTCCCTGACCTCGTGGGAGAGGATGGCGGCGCGGGAAGGCTCATCGCCGGCTCCGGCAACCACCTGGACGCAATGGACGAAATCGCGGCCGTCCTCCCGGCTCTCGTCAAACCTGGCCGCCTCGCCGGACATGAATGCTTGATGGATATGGTGCTGGTAGGCTCTGGCGGTTTCGGGAGGAAGGATTTCATGGAGGGAAGCGCCCAGGAGGCTGGCGCGGTCGCGGCCCAGCAGGCCGGCCGCCATATGATTGACGGCAAGGATGACGCCCCCACGGTCGACAAGCAGCGCCCCGTCGCCGTAGGCGTCCAGAAGCGCATAAGCGGTCTCGGCACAGGCCTCCAGCTTCCAGAGACGCCGGCGCTTTGCTTCGATTTGGTAAACCGTGCTTTTGGACATAAACCGGATCCCCCGCCGGTCCGTTTCGGCTTTCGCCCTGGCATCGGTACCCCAACCGCTTCCCGGTAAACATGAGTGTGAGTTGAGACCCTACATCCTTTCGGCCATGCCTGGAATCGGGGAATTACCCGATATTGCTGCCATGGTTATCCGCCGTCCGGGTTTTACTTGAGGCGGATGACGAAAGAGGAGTGAAAATGCGAACCAGCGTGGCATATGGTTATCGCACCGGTTTTACTTAAGGCGGATGACCAGCAGGGCGATATCGTCCCGCAGGCGCCCGCCGGCGTACTTCAATGCTTCCCCCATCAGCGCCTCGGCAAAAGCCTGGGTGGGAAGGTCATGAAGTTTGGTGCAGGAGCTGACGATGCTCTGCTCGCCAAACGGTTCGCCTTCCCGGGGCCGCGCCTCCAGGAGTCCGTCCGTATACAGCAGCAGGGTTGTTCCCTTATCCGTATCCAGCCGCGTGGAGCTGAAATCGTAACCCGGCAGGACACCAAGGGGGATCGACTGGTTGATTTCCATCAGCCGCGGCTGGCGTTTCTCGATAATGATGGGGGCGGGATGCCCGGCCGAAGCGTAGCTGATCGCGCCGTGGGCCGGGTCAACTATCATGAGGCCGGCGGTGACGAATTTCTCCATGGTGATCTGCTGGCCGGTGCTGACGTTCAGGCGGGAAAGGCATTCGCCGGGGCCGGAATTTTCTGTGACATAAGCCCGCAGGGAATACTTGACCATCGCCGTCGACTTGGCCGCTTCCAGCCCCTTGCCGCAGACGTCCCCGATCACGATCGCCAGTTTCCCCCCGTCCAGGTCGATAAAGTCGTAGAAATCACCGCCCAGCCGGCTGACCGCAGCGGCGGACTGGTAGACCAGTCCGATCTCCAGATCGTCGCGGATGGGCGTAGCCGGCAGCAACGCGGCCTGCAGGGTTTCGGCGACCCGATGCTCGCGCTCGAAGTTCTCGGCGCTGGCCAGGGCCACCGAACTCTGGGCTGCCAGCAGCGACATGATCTCCTCATCTTCCCCTGTAAAAGAGCCGCCGCCCGCCTTGTGGCTGAGCATCACGTAGCCACGGGCGCGGCCGCGGATGTCGCGCAGGGTGCCTACCAGCAGGCCGTTAAGGCCCGGGTGGCCGGGCGGGAAAGCCAGTGCTTTTTCCAGGCTGGCAAAATCCGTAATTCTCAGTGTGTCCTTGTCGGTTTTCTTGGCCAGGCGCTCGACACGGCGGTGGAGCCCGGAGGCGTCGTCGTCGATCGTGCAGCGTTCCTCGTACCACGGCGCATAATACAGCGAGACCAGGTTGGTCCGGCCGTTTTCGATCAGCAGCATGGCGCCGACACCCGCCGAGGTGATTACAGCGGCTCCCTGCAGCACCGTCTCCAGCAGCTTTTCGCGGCTGGTTTCGGTGTTGAGTGAAAGTCCGATCTTGTGCAGCAGCGACAGCTGGTTGGCATGGCTCTGGATCTGGGCCCTGGCCGACAGCTCGTTTTGATAAAGGCTGGCATTCTCCATGGCCAGAGATATCAGGAGACCCAGCTTTTCGGCGAAGTCGATCCAGGCCTGGCTGAATTCGATCATGGTGGAGTGATACCGGAGGATGATGACGCCCACCGTTTTGCTTCTGACAAACAGGGGGATGACCAGCACTGAAAGGACCCCGTGCCTGTCCATCAGGCCGGCATTGATTCTTTCATCATGCGCGACGTCGCTTACCGCAACCGGCTTGCCGGTTTTGAGGACCGTCGCCGATATTGGGGCTTCCCGGGAACTGAAAAGGGTTCCCGGAGGGCTGTCGTCCGCCTTTCCCCAGATATGTCTGACAGCAAGCCCTTCTCCTTTAGTCAGCAGAAACAGGGCCGACTGGGCGCCGATGACGCCGGCCGCCTCATCCAGTACCCGGGGCAGGATGTCATCGAAATCGAGCGTTGCATTGACAGTCATGCTAATCCTGGTGAGGGCCTCGTCCAGTTCGCGGGAGCGGACCTTTTCAGTTACGTCGACGAGCGAATAGACGAATCCCTCGATGTCCCCGCGTGGATCTTTCACGGGCGTCAGGGTCCAGTCCCAGAAGGTGACGCCCCGCCAGGGCTGGCCGGGGAACTCGTATGGTTTTTCCTTGAACTCGACCGGCCGGCCGGAATCACGCACCTGGGTGAAGATGGCCTCGTTCTCGGCATGGGGAAACAGGTCGAAATGGTTTTTACCAAGCAACTCTTCCTTGGTCATCCGGCAGCTTTCGGCATAAGTGGAATTGACCATGACAAAATTGAAATCGCGGTCGAAATAGACCAGGTTGGCCTCGGGTGTGTTCTCCATGATGGCTTCGCGTGTGTCGCGCTCGACCGCCAGTGAAAAAGCAAGGTCGGCCGTCTGCCTGCGTTTGTCCTCGATTTCCTTGAACATACCGAGGCGCTCGGTGATGTCACGGAAAACACAGTAGAGCACCGGCCGGCCGGCCAGCTCCAGCGCCTGCGCCGAGACCCGTACGTCGCGGATTTCGCCGTTTTTCCGGCGGTGCCGGGTGTCGAAGCTGTCAGACCCGCTTTCCTTGATCTTCTCAACATGTGAGGCTGTCTGGGCGGCGGTCTCGCTGGCCTCGTAGTCGGTTAATTTCAGGCGGGCGAACTCGTTGCGCGAATAGCCAAGCTGCAGGCAGGCGACATCGTTGAATTCGATGGGAAGCATGGTTTCGGCGTCGATGATGAGGACCCCGTCCGGCGACTGCTCGAACAGGGTGCGGTAACGCAGCTCGGCTTCCCGGAGCTGTTTTTCGGCACGCTGGCGCTCGATCGCGTAATGGATGGAATGGGTTAGCAGGCTCGTGTCCACCCTGCCCTTGACAAGGTAGTCCTGGGCGCCGTTCTTGACGGCGGTCACGCCGGTGGCTTCGTTATCGATGCCGGTCATGACCACGATGGGAATCCCGTTGGCGGCCTCGCGCGTCCTGATCAGGGTATCGAGGCCCGCGCTGTCCGGCAGTTCCAGATCGAGCAATATGACATCGGCCGGTTCCGACGCCAGCCGCTTGAGCCCTTCTTGCAGCCGCTCGGCCCACTCGACTTCGAAACCGGCGGCGCCGGCTTCGGCCAGCATCTCCAGGACCAGGCGGGCGTCACCGGGATTATCCTCGATCTGCAGGACTTTCAGCGGCTGTTCTGTCAAGTCAGCCGTTCCTTGGGGGCAGCTTGACTATTGTCAGCCAGAAATCCTCGATGGCTTTGACTACTTCGACGAATTGATCAAGATTGATAGGTTTGGTGATGTAACAGTTGGCGTGCAGGTCGTAAGTCTTCATGATGTCCTGCTCTGCCTGCGATACCGTCAGGATCACCACCGGGATGTGCCGGAGGGCCGGGTCGGACTTGATGTCCTCGAGGACCTCGCGGCCGTCCTTGCGGGGCAGGTTCAGATCCAGCAGGATGAGGTCGGGCGCCACGGCGTCTGCAAATCCGTCTTCCTTCCTGAGGTAGGCCATCGCTTCGATGCCGTCGCTGACGACGTTCAGCCGGTTGAGGACCTTGGTCTCCTTGAGCGCCTCCCGGGTAAGGCGGACATCGCCGGGGTTGTCTTCCACCAGCAGTATCTCCACCAGCTTGCGTTCGGTTCCGTGCGGATTGTCACTCATGGACATTGCTCCTTGGTTGCCCGCATATCAACGGGATCTCTCATTAATGCTGCCCGCTTCCCGCCTATTGCTGCCTGCTTCTCACATGCTGCCCTGATTCTCGAACGGTGCCTGATTCTCGCATGCTGCCTGCTGCTCAAACGCTGCCTGCTTCTCTCGTTTCGGCGGGTTGGTTGTCAGGAATGGTAAATTTGAAGGTCGCCCCCCTGCTGGGCTCGGACTCCACCCACAAGCGGCCGCCATGGCGGCCGACGATCCGCTTGCAGACGGCTAGGCCGATGCCGGTGCCCGGATATTCGGTCCTGCCGTGCAGGCGCTGGAAGATGACAAAGATGCGGTCGGCGAATTCCGGTTCGATGCCAATGCCGTTGTCGCTGACCGAGAACAGCCATTCGCTGTCCCTCCGCTCTGCTTGGACGTGTACCCGTGGCGGTTGCTCGCCCCTGAATTTTATGGCATTGCTGATCAGGTTTTGCATCAATTGGGAAATCTGGGTGGAGTCGGCCGTTATGACCGGCAGTTGCCCGTGGGTAACCACGGCGCCGCTGTCTTCGATCGCCACCCTCAGGTTTTCGAGAATTTTCTCGAAGACGGCTTCGACATCGGCCGGCTCGAATTCCTTGCCCGGGGTTCCCACTCTCGAATACTGCAGGAGATCGTTGATCATCAGCTGCATCCTGTTAGCGCCGTCGACAGCGTAATCGATGAACTCCCTTGCTTCCCCGTCCAGATTTTCGCCGTAACGCCGCCAGAGCAACTGCAGGAAGCTGGCCACCATGCGCAGCGGCTCCTGGAGGTCATGAGAAGCGATATAGGCGAACTGCTGCAGCTCGTTGTTGGACATCTCCAGTTTTGACATGGTCTCGATCAGCTCGGACTCTGCCTGCTTGCGGGCGGTGATGTCCTGCCCCTGGGCGATGGTGGCCACCAGCGTCCTGCCGTCCGCGGCGTAGACGTTGGCGGAGTTCCACAGCACCACGCGGACTTCTCCGTCCTGGCAGAGGATCGGAATTTCCACCGAATCCCAGAATTCGCCCTGCAGCGTGCGCACGATCTCGGCCAGAGATTCCTCGCGGCTGGCTTCGGGGAAGAGCATTTCCAGCTTCTGTCCGATGACGCCGCCGGCCGCATAACCGGTGAGGCGTTCGAAGGCGCGGTTGAACTGCGTGATCCGGTAGGCGGGATCCCAGACGATGATGGGCGCGTTGGCGTGATTGAGCAGGCTTTCCAGGTAGTCGCGCGTCTCCCGGAGCGATTCCTCCAGCTGCCTCTGTCCGGTGATGTCACGGGCGTAGTATGCCAGGCTGACGGCGCGGCCGCGCGCATCGAAGAGCGGATAGTAGGCATTGTCAAAAATCATGCCGTCGCGCCCGTCCTCCGCCCGCACCGGCTTGCCGGTGCGCAGGGCTTCCTCGATATGTTCCCGCCGCCTCGCGGCGACATCGCTTGGGATCAGGTCATAGAAATTGCGGCCGGCCAGCTCGTCAGGAGAGCCGCCCAGCCGGGCGGCGGCAACTTCGTTTGCCCGCAGGATATTGGCGGCCGTGTCCAGCAGCAGGGCGGTCTCCGGGTTTGCATCCTGGAGCGCCCGCGCCAGCGCCTCGCTCTGCCGGAGGGCCTCCTCGGCCTCCTTGCGCTCGGTGATGTCCTGGCCCTGAGCGATCGTGGCCAGAAAACTGCCATCATCGCCATAGATGTTCGCTGAGTTCCACAGGACAAGCCTGACAGCCCCATCCTTGCGGCGGATGGGAATCTCCACCGATTCCCAGAGCTCGCCGCTGAGCGTGCGGGCGATCTCGGCCAGGGACTGATCGCGGGTGCCTTCATCGAACAGCAGCCGCAGTTCGCGCCCGGTCACCTCATCGGCATCGTAGCCTGTCAGGCGCTCAAAGGCATGGTTGAAACGGGTGATCCGCAGCAGGGAATCCCAGACGATGATGGGAGCGTTGGCATAGTTGAAAAGGTTTTCCAGGTAATCACGCGCTTCCTTGAGGTCTTCCTGCGTCTGCATGCGCTCCATGGCCACAGCAACCTGGTCGGCGACTGCTTTCATCAGGGCGATCTCGTCATCCTTGAAACTGGTCCGGGAGCGGGTGCCGAAAGACAGGGTGCCGATGACCTTCGTCCCTGCAAGCAGCGGATGGCACGCATACGCCTTGATGCCGTAGGACTCCACCAGGTCCGTGCGGGGGTCATCCGTCTCCGGGATGTTCTCGCAGATGATGCGCTCGCCGTCGCGCGCCGCGCAGCCGCACACGGCTACCCCATAATCGAGCCACTCGGTCTCCTTTGCGGCCTCCTCGGGGATGCCCGCATAGGCGTTGAGATGCAGCCTGCCTGCCTTGGGACCGGCCAGATAGTTAAAGAAGGCATGGCAGTCCAGGAAAGACATGACCTTGGCGCAGAGGGTGTCGACGATCTCCTGGGGGTTGTCGCTTTTAAGCAGTTCCTCCGCGGTTTCGGCAAGCATCTCGAACTGCAGCAGGGACGACCTTATTTTTTCTTCCGCCTTTTTACGCTCGCTGATGTCCTGTATGGTCATCAGCACCCGGGGCTCGGTGTTGATATCGAGTTTGGCTGTGGAAAGCAGAAAAGGGACATTTCGGGCTCTGCCGCCCACTATGAAGGGGCGGCTTAGTTCGACCTGGTGATGCCCCCTGCCGGTCTCCATGGTGTCGAGGATCTGGCCGCGCACCGGGCAATCCTGGCAATGCGGCCCGAAGCCGCAGCCCTGCTCATCATCCTGCGAATGCAGGCAGCCCAGGGCGCTGCCGGGGCGCAGGCCGAACATGCTGCCGGCATCGAGGCCCGCAAATTGTTCGGCAAATCTGTTTGTCTTGCGGATGCGCAGATCCCCGTCCACCAGCAGCATGATCAGGGGGGCATTATCGTAGATCGCGGTCAGCTCCGCGGCGCTCTCTCTGGTGGCCACAATTGCCTGCTGCCGCCGCGCCGATTCGATCATCTCCCACTCGCCGTCGCGCTCGATGAGCGCGAATTCGTGGTTGGCGACCACATCGATGATCTCGTTGGCGCCGCACCTGTCGAGCGAGTAAGTGCACAGGACGAGCATCCGGTAGTCGCTGATCACCTGCTCGATCATGTTCTCGTATTCGGTGAAAGCCTGCCAGTCTTTCTTTTCCAGCCAGGCGGTGTTGCCGGTCACGCGGATGCCGTCGTAGCCGGCGGCGACAGCCCGTTCGTATTTCTCGACCCAGCCGCCGAGGACCCGGTTGAAGTCGAAGTAGCCGTCCTTCATATACCACTCGGTGTGGGGGAAGATCTCGATCTGTCCCTTCTCGAGGATCTCATCAAAACCGGGGACGACGGCGCCCATGGCCTCGGTGGCAGTCTTAACGTCGATGGGGTCCGAAGTCACCCAGACGCAGAACTCGTTATTGGCCAGGCCGGTTTTCAGGTAAGGGACCAGGACGTCCAGCAGGTCGTCCCGGGTGTGGTAGAACTGGCAGAAATGGGTGCTCCAGGGAGCTTTTCCGATGGAACTGATTCCGGAGTCTCTGGGTGTTGTGTCCATGTACGATCCGTCCTGTCCATGCCGGCTGGAAATGGAAGTCCGTGCTTCACCGGGGGGCATCACCCGTACGAAAAGCTAACAATTTTCACTTTACAACATAAGCAGAATATACACCCTGGTATATTCCATAGCAATCTAATCAAACTTCTACTAAAGGGTGGGCCGGCCGCCCTTAAGCAGCCGCACTACCAGCAGGGCAATGTCGTCGTTGAGCCTGTTGCCTGAATACGCCAGCGCTGCCTCCAGCAGCTCGTCGACCGTGCGCTGCGCGGGCTGGCAGCAGCGCCCCGCCATCGCCTCCATGACCCGTCCTTCACCGAAGGGGTTGCCGCCCGCCGGCCTGGCTTCGATGAGCCCGTCGGTAAACATGATGATGGCGCAGGCATTGCCGATGGGGGCCTGGGAAGAAAGGTAGGTCTGTCCCGGCAGCACCCCCAGCGGAACGGCCCTGGGGGTGGCAAGCGGGTGCGCCTGGCTCTCCCGGCAGATGAAGGCCGGCGGGTGGCCGGCGGAACTGTAGTTGACCGTGGCCCTGGCGGTGTCGATGATACATAGCGCCATGGTGATGAACCGCTCCGGAGGAATCTGTTCGCCCACGGCCCGGTTGAGCCTCGTGAGGCAGTCCCCGGGAAAGATGTCCTCGGACAGGTAGGCGCGCAGCATGTATTTGATCATGGCCGTGTACTTGGCCGCTTCCAGGCCCTTGCCGCAGACGTCCCCGACCGCCACCGCTATGCGGTCCGGGCCCAGGTCGATGAAATCGTAGAAGTCGCCGCCTACCCGGCCCACCGGTCCGGCCGACTGGTAGAGCAGGCCCACTTCCACATCTTTACGGATGGGCGTCTCGGGCAGCAGCGCCGTCTGGAGCGATTCGGCCACCTGATGCTCCCGCTCAAAGCTCTCGGCGCTTGTCAGGGCCACGGAGCTCTGGGCGGCCAGCAGCGAAATGACCTCCTGGTCCTCCGCGGAGAAATCGGCGCCGCCCATCTTGTCCGTCAGCAGGAAATGACCCGTTACCTTTCCCTGGTTGTCACGTAGCGTCGCGATCATCAGGCCCCGCAGTTCCAGATGGCCGCCGGGAAGCTCCTTCAGGCCTGAGAGGTCATTTATCCGGATCGCGTCTTCACCCGTCTGGGAAACCAGCCTGGAGATACTCTCATGCAGGGCCTCGGCGGCGGCGGCAACCCGGCAGCGGTCTTCATACCCGGGCGCATAATACTGGGATATCACTTCCGTCCTGCCGTCCTCGATCAGCAGCATGATGCCGGCGCCGGCGGAGGTCAGTTCGGCGGCTGCTTCCAGCACGCGCTCCAGCAGCTTTTTCCGGTCGGTTTCCCGGTTCAGGGAGAGGCCGATCTCGTGAAGAATGGAGAGCTGGGCGGCGTAGCCCTGGATCTGCGCCTTGGCGTCCAGCTGGCTGGCGTAGAGCCTGGCGTTGCCGATGGCCACCGCCGCCTGACGGGCAAAAGCGGCCAGCAGGCGCGCCTGCTGGTCCCCGAAAGCTTTTGGCAAGGGTGAATAGACGGCCAGCACGCCCAGCACAGTGGAGTCCCTGAGGATGGGAGCGGCCACGGCGGAATGCAGGTAGCCGCTTTCAAACAGTGCTGTCGGGTAGGGAGACGGGAAATCCTGCATCTCGTCGATCCAGGCCGGCTCGTGGCTCTCGGTGACCCGGGCGGCGAGGTTGTTCTCGAGCGGGATCGTCGCTGGGGGCTCTTCTATACCACGGTTGGCGCGTACGTCAAGTGACCTGGGGTCATCCCCCGCCAGGGCCAGCAGTCCGTACGGCGACTGCAGCATGTCCGACGCCAGGTTGACGATGATCTTCAGGGTCTTTTCCAGCTCCAGGCTGGAGGCCAGCGCTACCCCGATGCTCTCGAAGGAACGTTCCAGATCCTCCCGGGTCCGGGACAGTTCCTGATACGGCTTTTGCAGCGACGTAACAAAAATAGCACGCAAGATCAAGTAGTAGGCGGCCACCTTGAACAGGTGCCCCAGGAAGTTGTAGCTGTCGTAGCTGCTGGCGTAAAGGGTAAAGGCCATTTCCGAGAAGATGTTGATCACCAGGGCGGCCTGCATGACAACCGTTGCCTGGGGGCCGAATACCGGCCTCTCCCAGTAGACTACGATGGCGGCGATGTAGAGCCCGATGATCAGGTATTCGACTGCATTCTTGGCCGTGGTCAGCCCCTCGCCTTCCACGAACATGGTGGGAATGACGCCGTGGACGTATGTTTCCACCAGCACCAGGGCCGCTACCCCCGCCAGCGCCGCCCCCAGCACCATGCGGGGGCGCAACCAATCCGGCAGCCTGGCGTCCGGCAGGAAGGGGATGATCAGGAGCCCGATGCCGGCCGCCAGACGCGCCGTCAGCCAATAGGTCGCCGACTTGTCGGCGGTATTGGGGGAGAGGAAACCTGGCATTCCCTGGAGGGAGAGCGCATGGATGAAGTCGACCAGGCCGACGATCAGAAATACGATGGCTACTCCCAGCACCCTGGCGCTGGGGCGCTGCTTGTACCCGTACCAGCCGATGGTGAAGACGGCAAAGCTCACCACGATGCTGGCAAACTCAGCCATGAGATGGAAGATGAGGTAGTCCTCGATGGAAAGAGTGCGGTTGAAGACCTCGCCGGCGACGGTTACCAGCATCAGGCCCAGCATGCACACGGCCGCGGCCGAACCCAGATAGGCAAGCCGCTTACGGTTCGAGACAGTCAGGGTGGGCTGATCCGGGGTCATGGGTTCATTCTACTAAAACGAACCCTCTGCTGGAGTGCCTGCCTCCAGCAGAGGGTTCTTCCCTCCACAGGCTTTTCCGCATGGCGCTGACGCGGA
>JAJYIN010000033.1 GCA_021790075.1 Actinomycetes bacterium
CAGGTGCAGAGCGGCGATTACCCGGCCGCCGGCCCGGTTGTACAGCTCCACCGCTGCTCCGGTAGACAGTATTTCGACACGCACGCCCCGCTCCTGAAAAAAAGCGGCCGTGATCCGGGGGACCCGCATCACGCCGGAGTGGCCGGTGCCGATGATCAGCAGCTCAGGGTCCGCTTCCACCACTCCTTCCAGATCGGCCGGCTCCAGCGAGTGTCCCTGCCGCCGGCGCCAGGAAGGCTCCACCCGGTCCGGGAAAATGACCAGGTCCGCTGAATAATCCACACCGTCCACGGTGATGCGGCCAAAAGAATAGCGGGATATAACGTGCGCAGGCATCAAAACCACAACTGGAACAGGATGGTCGTCACCAGTATGCCCAGAACAGCCCCGGCGAACACCTCGAACACGGAATGGATGCCCGATTCCACCCGGCTATGCGCCACCAGGAACGCCATGATGAACGCCAGGAACGAGATCAGGAGCGCATGCTGGGTGGACGCCGAAACATATGTGATCGCCGTCCAGCCGGCAAAGGCGGCGGCGCTGTGCCCCGAGGGCATGCCGCCATGGAACGGGGTTCCCCGGTGGAAGATCGCCTTGCCCAGGATCACCAGCAGCATCACCAGCACCAGGGCGATCACGGTCAGGTGCGCCGGCGAATGGCGCACATTGGTGATCAGCTTATGCGTGGGGTCTTCCAGCTTATCAAAAAAGACCAGGTAGGCGACCGCCAGGGCGTTGAGGGCCGCGATCAGCACGGCGCCGGCGGCGACGTCCTTGGCGATCTTGGCCATCGGGTCGAAGGCGGTGCCGAAGGTGTCGATGGCCGCCTCCACGGCGGTGTTGATCATCTCGGCGACGAGGACGAACGACACCGTCACCAGCAGCACTGCCAGCTCCAGCCGGGAAAGGTCGAAGAAGAGGCTGGCGACGATGACCGCGAAGGCGATGGCGAAGTGGATCTTCATGTTGCGCTGGGTGCGCAACACGTGCACGATGCCCTCGAAGGCCCAGGTAAAACTTTTCAGCGTGCTTCTACGGTACATGTATCAACCAGCCCTGGTTGCCCGCCGCTCGCTCACGCCCCGCCGGCCCCGCATATTTCCGCCACCAGCTCCGCCTGGCGGACGTCCATCTCGCCCGCGTCGGCCTCGTGGTCGTAGCCAGCGATATGGAGGACGCCGTGCACCAGCAGCAGGCAGAGTTCCTGCCTCAGGGAAGCGCCGAGCACCTCCGCCTGCGCGGCCGCCACCTGGGGACAGATGATCACGTCTCCCAGGAGCCGCGGAACCGGACCGGCGGCTTCCGGCTCCATTCTCCGGCCGGCATCGGCTTCCGCGTCCAGCGGAAAAGAGAGTACGTCCGTGGTGCCGGCGCGGCCCATGTATTGCCGGTTGAGCCGCTCCATCTCGTCGCTGCCGACGAAGGCGACGCCCAGCTCACCCTGTAAATACCCCAGATGCTCGAGCGCCCGGCTGGCCGCCGCCGCCACCCACGACACATCGTCCGCCTGCCCGGACCGGTCCTCGACAACCACCTCCAGGCCCACTAGCCGGCGCCTCCCGCCCGGGTGGGCCTGACAGGCCGGCGCCCTGCCTGCGGCTCCGGTTCCCTCTTACTGGGGTAGGCTATACGGGTGGCGCCAAAACCGCGCAGGCTCTTCTCGAACACGTTGCGCACCTTCTCCAGGTCGCCGAAAGTCATCTGGCTCTCGCTGAGCTGCCCGTCGCGCAGCCGCTGGTCGAAGATGTCACGGATGACCGTCTTGATGTTCCTGATGGTGGGGTTCTTCAGCGAGCGGACGGCGGCCTCCACCGAATCCGCCAGCATGATGATCGCGGCTTCCCGGGAAGCCGGCTTCTGGCCCGCGTAGCGATAGGTCTCCTCGTCCACCTGGCCCTGGCCGGCGGTCTCTTTGGCTTTGTGGTAGAAATACTGCAGTACGGTTGTGCCGTGATGTTCCTTGATTATGTCAACGATGTCCGGCGGCAGGCCTTCGTCCCGGGCGAGGCGGACGCCGTCCTTGACATGGGCCGTGATCGCCAGGCGGGACAGGCCCGGTGTCAACCGGTCATGCGGGTTCTTGATATGGAACTGGTTCTCGATGAAATAGTCCGGCCGGTTCAGCTTGCCGATGTCGTGGTAATAGGCGCCCACCCGGGCCAGGAGCGGATTGGCCCCGATCGCCTCGGCGGCGGTCTCGGCGATGTTGCCCATGATGATGCTGTGGTTGTAAGTGCCGGGCGCCTTCATCATCAGCTCCTTGAGCAGCGGCCGCGTCGGATCGGCCAGCTCCAGCAGCTTCAGCGGCGTCGGCAGGTTGAAGACCATCTCATAAATGGTGATGAGTCCCATCGCCGCCACAATCGAGAGGAAACCGTTGCCCAGCGCCCACACCAGGCTGCTGCCCGCCTGGGACAGGGACCCATGGCTGATCTGGCTGGCGCCCACCGCGGTGGCGGCCACCACCATGGAGGCAATCAGTCCGGCCTTGAGGAGATCCCGCCGGTGGATGACGTTGGTCACCAGGAAGACCGCCGACAGCCCCCCGAACAGCGCCACGAGGATGTACTGGGGGTCCGAGCCGCCGATGATGGCCAGGTTGACACTGGCCAGGACGACGAGGATGCTGGAAAGCCGCGTTTGCAGCATCATCGTCCCCAGCATCCCCAGCGCCGCCATGGGAACGACGAGCGGCGAGAGGGGGGCGATGACCGCCACCCGGTCCAGGCCGGTGAACAGCAGCAGCAGCGTGACGACGATGAACATGTAAGCGCGCGACTCGCGCACCCGCCGCTCAAAGCTCCTCACATAAAAAGCGACGAAAGTCACCTCGATCAGGCACAACAGGCCGATGCCGGCAATGGCGCCGTAATCGCCGCCGCGTCCGCCCGTGAGGCCCAAAGCCTGCAGGGTGGCCATGTCGGCGTCGGTAATGACCTGACCGGGGGACAGGATCGTCTCGCCGCTGCGGACGGTGACGACGACGTCAGGAACGCCGGCGGAGGCCTGGTCGCGGGCCTGCTGCGTCTTGGCCGCGTCGTAGATGTTGTTGGGCGCCAGGTAGGCGCCGCCGGCGTCGCTGGCAGCGTCCATCTCCGCCTGGCTCAAAGGCATCGTTTCCAGCAGCGATTTCAGGCGGTCCTTGTCAGTGGGCAGGGAAGCATCGGTGACATTGCCTTCCAGGATGCGCTGCTCGGCGTCCAGGACCGCCTGCCGCACCGCCGCCAGCCGGTCAGGACTGAGGCCGGCCAGGGTGCTGGCGGTCGCCGCGCTGATCTGGGGAGCCCCCGGAATCTGCTGGATGCGCTGGGCCGCCCGGGCAGGATTATAAGGCTGGCCCGCCGCCTGGGCCGACGCGGCCTCGCCGGAGACGATGCCGCTGATGGTGTCGAAGTAAGTGCCGACGTCCCTGGTCACCTTGGGCAGCACCGAGGGATCGAAGCTGAGGACCGGCGCGACGTTGTCCGCCGCCTGCTGGCGGCGCTGCTGGGTCTCGGCGCTGTTGGTGAACGTCAGGCTCGCGGGAGCGCGGACGAAGTCCGTCGCCACCTGCCCCACCTTGAGGTCGCCGCTGGAAGGCAGGTGGACGCTGGCCAGCAGCGCCCACAGGGCCACAAAGGTGAGAGCGGCCATGATGAAGCCGAACACCTTCAGATCGACGGCGTTGACAAGACGGCGCACAGATATGACCAGACGCCCCGGTAAGGAAGACGGGTTCATGAACTTCCTGAGTATTTCTTGTAAGCAGCCACGATCTTCTGCACCAGCTTGTGGCGGACCACGTCCCTGCTTTCAAAATTGATAAAGGCGATATCGGCCACATCCCCCAGTATATCAACCACGGTGGCCAGCCCCGAGAAGCGGATGTCGGGCAGGTCCACCTGGGTGATGTCACCGGTGACCACCATGCGGGAGCCGAAACCCAGACGGGTGAGGAACATTTTCATCTGCTCGGGACTCGTATTCTGGGCTTCGTCCAGGATGATGAACGAGTCGTTGAGCGTGCGGCCGCGCATGAACGCCAGCGGCGCCACCTCGATGGCGCCCTTCTCCATGAGGGCGGTCAGCCGGTCCGGCTCCACCATGTCGTACAGGGCGTCAAAGAGCGGCCTCAGATACGGGTCGACCTTTTCCAGCATGGTGCCGGGCAGGAATCCGATCTTCTCCCCGGCCTCCACCGCCGGCCGCGTCAGGATGATCCGGTTGACCTTCTTGGACAGAAGTTCGCTCACCGCCACCGCCAGGGCCAGGTAGGTCTTGCCGGTGCCGGCCGGGCCGATGGCGAAGGTGATGCTGCTCTTCCGGATGGCGTCGACGTATTTCTTCTGGTTGGCCGTCTTGGGAACGATGCGCCGGCCGCGGTGCTCCCAGACCACGTCGCCGAGAACCTCGGCCGGGCGGCCTTCCTCATCCGCCATCAGGGAGCTCACCGATTCCACCGTCTCCGCGTCCACGACGTGGCCGGCGTCGATCAGCTCGACCAGCTCGCCGATGACGGCCTTGCCGCGCTCGACCTCGGCGCCCTCGCCTTCCAGGGAAATGACATTGCCGCGGATGCCGATGTCGCAGCCCAGCTGTTTTTCCAGCAGCTTCAGGTTGGCGTCATGCTCGCCGGCCAGCTCCACGATCACCTCGTTCCCGTATTCCAGGCTGGTCTTCATCCTGACAACCTCTTTTTCACCAGTCCGCTGACCACCTTGCCGTCGGCGCGTCCTTCCGTGCGCGGCATCACCTGCGACATCACCTTGCCCATGTCTTTTATGCCGGCGGCGCCGGTGGCCGCGATCGCCTCATCGACCAGGCCGGCCAGCTCCGATTCCTCCATCGCCTGCGGCAGGTAGCCGTCGATCAGCGCGGCCTCCGATTCTTCCCGGAGGGCCCGCTCCCCGGCCCCGCCGGAGCGGAATGCTTCCGCCGCCTGCAGGCGCCGCTTCTTCTCGGTTTTCAGCACGGCCCGTTCCTGTTCCTCGCCAAACTCGCCGGCCGCCTCCTTGGCGCCCATCTGCAGCTGGCTGAGGAGCATGCGGAGGGCGCCGGCGCGCTCCTTGTCACCGGACTTCATCGCCGCCACCATGTCTTTCTGTATCTGTTCGGTTATGCTCACCGGTTCCTCCTTGTCAAAACCCCAGTGATTTACCGGCTATCAAGTGCCAGTGCAGGTGGAAGATGATCTGGCCTCCGCCGCTGCCGACATTAGTGATCACCCGGTAGCCGGGATCGAGCACGTCCAGCTCCCGGGCGGTGCGGACGATGAACTCCAGCATCCGCTGGGACAGGCCTCCGGGGGCCTCGCCGATCTCGTTGAGAGACGGGATGTGCGCCTTGGGCATCACCAGCACGTGGACGGGCGCCTTGGGATACTTGTCCCGGATCGCCAGGAACTCATCGTCCTCGAGCACCATGTCCGCCGGCGCCGCCCCGGCGATGATGCGGCAAAAAAGACAATCTCTGGCTCCGTCCAATCAGCCTTCCTCCTGCCAGCCGTCAACTAATCTTCCCTTAATCCCGTCGCCGGTAACAGCCTCCGCCAGCACCCGGCCGACGGGCGCGGTGACGGCGTCGGGGACCGTGAAACGGGTATAGTCGGAACTATATCCTCCCAGCCCGCCAGACGGGAGTGGCGATTCCCACAGAACTTCGCTTACCTGCCCCAGTTTCCTCTCCCGGAAGGCGTGTCCCAGTCGGTCTGACAGGCGCCGCAGCCGCAGGCTGCGGCGCTTCTTCTCGGGCGGCGGCACAGGGTCCCCCTGTGCCGCCGCCCGGGTCCCCGGCCTTTGCGAATAAGTAAAAACGTGCGCCTTCGAGAAACCCATCTCCTCCACAAACTCCAGCGTCCTCTCAAAAGCCGCCTCATCCTCCGCCGGATAGCCCACGATCACGTCCGTCGTCAGGTTGACCCCCGGCAGCGCTTCCCGGATGCGCGCCACGGCGGCGGCAAAATCCGCCCGCCGGTAGCAGCGGCCCATGTCCGCCAGCACGCCGTCATCGCCGCTCTGGAGCGGCAGGTGCAGATGCCGGCCGATTACCTCGTTGCCGGCCAGCACGTCAACAAGCTCAGGCGTGACATCGGTGGCCTCGATGGAACTGAGCCTGAGCCTCAGCAGTCCCGGCGTTGCCGCCAGCGCGGCCAGCAGCCCCGGCAACCGCACCGGGCCGTCCCGGTAGGCGCCCACGTTGATGCCGGTCGCCACCAGCTCCAGGAAACCGCCGCTCACCCGCGCCGCCGCTTCCGCCTGAAGCGCCGCTGCCGGCAGGCTGCGGGGCCGGCCGCGCACCAGTGGCACGACGCAGTAAGAGCACATGCCGGCGCAGCCCTCCTGGACCTTGAGAAAAAAGCGGGTGCGCCGCGTCCTTCGATCGACTTTGCCGCCGCCCTCCGGACTGCGAAATCCGCCATCATCCACGGCGCCGCTATCATGCTCAAGAGCGGCTTCACCAACCGCCGGGGCCGGCCACCCCATTCCCAGGCGCGCCGCAATCGCCGCGGCCGCCTCCGCCGGCTCGCCGGCGACAGCCTCCACGTTCTCCCCCATCGCCTCAAAAACTTCAGGCGCCAGCCGGGCAGCGCAGCCGGTGACAAATACGCGGCCTTCCGGCCCCACCCGCCTGAGGGCGCGGCGCACTTCCTTGCGCGACTGCTTCTCACCCTCAGCAGTGACGCAGCAGGTGCCGACGATCTCTACCGGCGCCCCTGTTCCGCGGTTCGTGCACTCCATCCCGCCGTTGCCCTGGTATGCTGCCCTGTCATCGCCCGAGCAAGTCACTTCGCCGGCCAACAACTGCTCCGCCACCGACTGGGTGTCGGCGAAGTTGACCTTGCATCCGAGAGTATGTGTCACAATCTTTCCCATAATTCAAATTTCAGTGACAGCGGACAGGATATCGTCCATCTTGACCCCTCGCCCGCCGATGTTTTTCCATCCCGCCCTCCCGCGGCCGACGCAATCTTTTTCCCCAGCCCGGCCGTCCTGCCACCGGTGTATTTTTTTCATCCCAGCCGGCCCTGACGGTGCAGGACGATCGCCGCCGCCACCAGCGCCGCCGTCTCCGTCCGCAGAACCTGGCCTCCCAGGCTCGCGAACCGCGCCCCGGCCGCCCGTAAAGATTCGAGCTCCGCCGGGGAGAAACCGGCCTCGGGACCGACAACCAGCGCCAGCGGCGCATCCGTTCCGGCCGCCAAACCGGCGGCCAGTCCTCCCAGCGGCTCCCCCGCCGCCTCCGTGCTGAGCACCACCACCGGGCCGGCATGCTCCGCCAGCCAGCCTCGCAGATCTGCGGGCTGATCCACGGTCATAATCCGGGAGCTTTTTGACTGGGCCGCCGCGGAGCGGGCGATCCGCCCCCAGCGCTCGAATTTCCCTCCCGGCTTCTGCGGCCGGGCCGCCGACCGGTCTGTATAAACGGGAACCAGCCGCGGCACCCCCAGCTCGGCCAGTTTCTCGACCACGAGGTCCAGCTTGCGGCCCTTCGGCAGCGCCTGGACGACGGCCAGCCGCGCCGCCGCCTCAGGATCCGCGCCTGCCAGCATTTCACCCACTCTGGCTTCTACCGTCCCGTCAACCGCCGTCACGGCGGCAGCGAACACGCGGCCGCCGCCATCAGCCAGCTCCACCGCATCCCCGGCCTTCAGGCGCAACACCCGGGCGGCATGGAAAGCGTCGCCGTCCTCGAGGCGGACGGTGCGGCCGCCGGCCAGAGAATCGGTGACAAAGAAGCGATGGATGTGTTTCACATCAACCCCCGCGAGCAGCTGCCGGCGGCGCCGGCCTGAAGGTTACCGGAAGGCGGCCCGGATCTTCTCGAACAGGCCTTCATCACGGGTGTAATTCTTCTCGCTGGTGGTGGCGGCGAATTCCTTGAGCAGCTTTTTCTGCTCGGCGCTTAAGTTGCGCGGCACCATCATGTCCATGATGACTTTCAGATCGCCGTGACCGCGCCCCCTCAGGTACGGCATGCCCTTGCCCTTGAGCACCTTGACCTCACCGGGCTGGGTGCCGGGCTTGATCTCGAGCTCTTCCTCACCGTCCAGGGTGGGTACCGGCAGCCGGGCTCCTATGGCCGCGTCCACGACCGTGAGCGGCAGGTGATAGATGAGGTCGCTGTCATCGCGTACGAGCTGGTCATGCGGCTTGACCGCCACCTGCACATACAGGTCGCCCCGCCGGCCGCCCCGATCGCCGGCGCTGCCCTTTTCCAGCATGCGGATGCTCTGCCCCTCGGCGATCCCCGCCGGGATCTCGACCTCGATCTGCTTGTGCGCAATCACCAGGCCGCGCCCTTTGCACTCTGGACAGGGCTTTTCGACCCTGGTGCCCTCGCCGCGGCAATCCCGGCAGGGGCCGCGGCTGACGAACTGGCCGAAAGCGGTGCGGCGCACGGTCTGCACCTGGCCCGCACCCTGGCAGGCCGGGCAGGTGGTGCGGGTGGTCCCCGGCGCCGCGCCGGTCCCCTCGCACTCGCCGCAGCGGTCAACGGCGTCAAATTCTACTTCGCGCTTCACCCCGTGGGCCGCCTCCTCCAGCGTCAGCTCGACCGGGACGGCCACATCCTGACCCTTGGCCGGCCCCGGCTGGCCGAAGCCGAATCCGCCAAACATGCCCTCGCCGAAGATGGCGTCGCCGAAGAAGGAACGGATGATGTCCTCAAACGAGAACTGGGAGAAGTCCTGGAAGCCGCCGCGCTTGAGGCCCTCGTGACCGTACCGGTCATAGGTGGCGCGGGTTTCGGGGTTGCTGAGCACCTCGTAGGCCTCGGCCGCTTCCTTGAACTTGGACTCCGCCTCGGGGTCGCTTTTGTTGACATCCGGGTGGATCTGGCGGGCCAGGGTCCGGAATGCCTTCTTTATCTCCTTTTCACCGGCGCTCCGGGGAACGCCGAGGGTCTCATAATAATCACGCTTCATTCGGTCTTGTATTTCCTAGTTGAATATCTCTTCCACATAGCGGCTCAGGGAGCGTGCGGTCAGCTCCACGCTGCCGATGGCCGTCTCATAATCCATGCGGGTCGGGCCCAGCACCCCCACGGTTCCCAGGTTGCGGTGGGCGACGCCGTAGTTGGCGGCCACCAGGCTGAGGCCCTGCATGGCCGCGGCGGGAATCTCCCGGCCTATCCTCAAGTATACACGCTGCTCCATCAGCTCAGAGGTCAGCAGCCGCAGGATCTCGTCATGCCGGTCCAGCAGCCGCATGAGGCCATGAACCTGGCCGCCGGCCTCCAGCTCCACCAGGGAAAAGAACCGCGACACGCCCTCGACGTAAAGCCCGGCGGCGCTGCCTTCCGGCTCATCCAGGAAGGCCGGCGCCAGCGACCGCAGGAAGGAAGCCTCCAGCGGCCCCAGGTCCGCTTCCTCCAGCTTCAACCGTAGCCGCCGGCTGCCCAGGTCGCAGTCGCAGATGGAATCATTGAGGTAGCTCCGGGCCCAGTCGACCAGCCCCCGGTCCACCGGCTCGTCGAACATGACCAGCTTCTTGCTGATGCCACCAGAAACGGTGATGACGACCACCATCACCAGATCGAGGTGCAGCTGCAGCACCTCCACATGCTTGATGGCCGTGTTGCTCTCTACCGGAGCCGATACCAGCGCCAGCAGGCCAGTAGCGCCTGCCAGACGGCTGGCCGCGAACCGGAGCGCCTCCTCGATGCCGCTGCCCATACCGGAGCCGAAACCTCCGTCCTGGACGCAGTGCCGGCGGCTGCGGAAAAAGTTGTCCACGTAATAGCGGTAACCGAGGTCGGTGGGCACGCGCCCTGCCGATGTGTGGGGATGGCTGAGATACCCCAGCCGCTCCAGCCGCGCCAGCTCGCTGCGCACGGTGGATGGCGCCAGCTCGAAGCCGCCGTGGCCGGCGAGATATTTGGAGCCCACCGGCCGCCCCGTGGCGATGTGGTGCTCGATCACCGCCGTCAGGACCTGCTCGAGTCTGGGTGTCAGTTCTTCCGGATGCGTCATAAAGCCAATCCCGGCTCATTTACTCAGCAAAAGGCGCGCACATACCTCGTTTGCTACAAACCGGCCGGCACGCGTCAAGCATATTCTATCACCATCGCGAATAAGGAATCCATTTCCTTGCAGGAGGTTTTCCTGGCTGACGTCTATCAGGGAAGCAACCTCATCCAGTGAGACCCCGCTGCCGCGCCGCAGCCCCAGCATCAGTTTTTCCGCTGCGGCCTGGCCGGGTGTGCGCTCCTCAAATTCCCGGAGGCCCTCCAGTTCCCTGGCGCTGTGCAGTCCGTCGATATAATTACCCATAGCCTCCACGTTCCGCCACCGCCCCCGGCCTACGGTGCTCCAGGCCCCGGCCCCCAGCCCCAGGTAATCGGCCCCAGCCCAGTAGGCGAGGTTGTGGCGGCATTCAAACCCCGGCAGCGCGAAGTTGCTGGTCTCGTACCAACGGTAGCCGGCGCCTTCCAGAGTATCAACCACCTTTTCGTAAACAGCCGGCCCCGGTCCGCCATCGCCGCCAGCTCCGCGCCCCAGCGCCGCGCATATCGGCTTCCTTCCTTCACAGTCAACTCGTAGCAGGAAAGGTGCTCCGGCGCCAGCGCCAGCGCCCGCCGCAGATCTTCCTCAAGCTCGCGCAACTCCTGCCCGGGGATACCAAAGATCAGGTCCATGCCAATATTATCGAACCCGGCGTCACGCAGCATCAGCACCGACTCCCCGATCGCCTCGACTGGCCCCTGCCGTTCCAGGCGCCGCCGCAGCCGCGGGCTAAAGCTCTGCGCCCCCAGCGATACGCGCGTCACGCCCGCGCCCTTTAAGGCCGCCGCCAGCTCCACCGTCACCGCCGCCGGGTTGGCCTCGACGGTCACCTCGGCGCCGGCCGCCAGCAGCGGGCGCGCGCCGTCCAGCAACCGGCCCAGCAACTCCGCTCCCAGGAGCGCCGGCGTGCCGCCCCCGAGATAAAGCGTTTCCACACGGCTGAGACCATCGCCAGACTCGCCGGCCGCCTCGTTCAGCTCCGCCAGCACCGCCTCGATGTAAGCCGGCGCATCCCCAAGCCGCCCCGCTTCAGAATAAAAGTCGCAATATCCGCAGCGGCTGGCGCAAAAAGGCAGATGGATGTAAAGATGGGAAATTTCGGTCATACTCGTTCGGTCAAACCTGGGTTCATCCGTGAACCATCCAGCGCCTCGCCGGCGCCAACATGGCGGCAAATTTTACTTCTATGCTATTATTGCATATGGTTTGGCAATAAATGCCACCTGTATTCCCGTCCAAACGGAAATGCCTTTAAGCAACCAATCGAGCGCCGTTGCCGAACTGGTGCGGCTGGGCCAGCAAACAGCTTCCGGCAAGCTGCTGACAGAGGCCTTCAACGTACACGGAGTCCGCACCAGACTGGTCACCGACTCCAATGTCGTGGCCCGCGCGGCAGCCGGGCTTTTGCGCGCTTTCAGGGAAGACGGGAAGGCAGAGCCGGACATCGAGGCCCATCTGTACACCGTCGCTGCGCTCGATGGCGGGATGGCCCCCGTGCCCGGAGACGCCATCATGCTTTATGACTGGGGGATGGTGAAGATCTACCATTCCGGGACTCACCGCCACCTTGTGGTCGAAGACCGCGCCCGGGTGATGGCGGATCTGGGGAACCGGCGGGCCGTCGGCTTCATGGCAAGAAGCTCCCTCGATTCCGACTGGCTCATCTCCCATCTGGTTTTTTACCCCCTTTGGGGGCAGTTGCTGAAGGAAGAAGGCCTGTATCCTTTTCATGCGGCCGGGCTGGCCAGGAGTGGCGCCGCTTTTCTGTTTCCTGGCGCCAGCGGCAGCGGCAAGTCAACGCTTTCCCTGCACCTGGTCCGCAGCGGCTACGGCCTCCTGAGCGACGACACCGTTTTCCTGAGGGAGTCCGGCGGGCAGGTCGAAGCCTTGTCCTTCCCGGAAGAGATCAACGTCACCGACGAGACGGTGGAGCTGTTTCCCGACCTGGCAAGGGTGGAAAACTTCACCGTCAACGAGTTAAGGCAGAAGTCCTCTTTTTCGATAGAGGAGCTGTATCCGGGGTGCGTCACCGGCAGCTCGGTGCCGGCGATGCTGGTTTTCCCGCAGATCGAGGACGTCGAAGCGACAGTAGTACAGCCAATGAGCAGGACCGAGGCTCTGGCCCTGTCGATGCGGTACGGGTTCTTCTTCATGGACCCGTCCACTACCGGCAGGCATTTCGAGATCCTGTCGCAGCTGGCCAAACAGGCGCAATGTTACCGCCTATATTCCGGCCGGGACCAGCAGGACCTGGAACGGGTTGTGGATAAACTTCTGGGGGGAGAGATGGAAGCAGCGAACCAGTCATCCGGCGAGAGGAAAGAATGATCCAAAAAGACCATTTCCTGATCAAGGACAGCGATGTGCTCTTCACATCAATGGGGGAGGATGCGGTCCTGCTCCACGTGCAGCGGGGCGACTACTACAGCCTCAACAGAGTGGGGGCGCGGCTGTGGGTGCTGGCCGACGGCAGCAAGAGCATCAGCGACCTGGCCGGCCGGATCACGCAGGAATTCGAGATCTCCCAGGAGCAGGCGGAAAAGGACATTATCGAGCTGGCCGAGCAGCTGGAGAAAGAAGGTCTGGTGACCGTAAGTGAAACTCCTCAGGACGATAAACCGGCTTAAGGATCCCCGCGACCTCTGGCTGTTCCTGCAGATTCTCTTCACCCTGATAGCGCTTCCGAGAAAGATCAGCCGGCAGTCCCTGCCCGGCCTGCTGGCCGGCCTCGACCCCGGCGTCGCCCCGGTCCCGCACGACCGGAAGAAAATGGAAAAAACGGCAGGATTCATCGATTCACTCCTGAAATACCGCCCCTTCCAGCGTTACGGCCACTGCCTGCTGCGCTCGCTGGTCCTGTTCAAGTTCCTGCGCCGCCAGGGCTGGCCGGTTTCGATCCACTTCGGGGTGAAGAAGACCGGGGAAGCGCAGGAAGGCAGACCCGCAACAGCCCCAGCCGGCGCGCCCGAACGCATCGACATCACCGGCCACAGCTGGCTGGTGTTTGAGGGACAGCCGTTCCTGGAGACCGAGGCGCAAGAAGGCGCGTTCGCGGAAACTTACCACTACCCCCGTTGAAAACCGGACCGCCCCAGTCAAGCCTCCCCACCGCCACCCTCCTGGTGGGCATTTCCGGATTTGCCGCCGGCGCCGTGTTCGGCCCCGCGGTTTCCGAGGCCTCGCTTTCCCCGGGAAGCATGCTGCCGGCAGCGCTAGCCGGCGCGGTGCTATGGACCGGCCTCTGGTTCTCGGTATCCGCGGTCATCGCACGCATCGGACGCACCGGCGCCTGCGGGCTGGCCCGCCGCCTGGCAGTCTGGTTCGCCGTTGCCCTGCTGCCTCTGATCTCATACCTGCCTTACCTGGTCCACCGCTCCGGACTCGAGGGTGAGATCGCGGAGCTGCCGCCCCTGGGCAGCCGTTATTCGGCGATCAGCCTGCTCATCTGGTCGCTGCTGCTGCTTGCCGTGCTGCTCAGGCTGGCGCTCAAACCGGGCGCAGGCCGCCTGTCGCGCCTCCTGACGCGCCGCCCGGCGGTCACGCTCACGGTGATGATGGCGGCCTGGGTGGCCGTCTTCTTTCCCCTGGACGTCCTCAAGGACCAGTACATGCAGGTGACCACGGTCAACAGCGCCGTCTTCCGGGAGGCGATGACCCACGTCCTGGACAGCCGCGGCTTCATGTTCAGCAATCTGCTATATGGCGCCGGCGACTCACTTTTCAGCGTTCATATCAACGCCATCTTCCTTTGGATCCTGCCTTTTTTCCG
>JAJYIN010000227.1 GCA_021790075.1 Actinomycetes bacterium
TGACTGAGGGATCCGCCCTGGACACCACCGTAACAATCTTTAACGGCCTCACGGGCCAGGACCACGCCGCCCGGTTGCTGAGCGCGGCGCTGGCAGCGGGCCGTCCCCATCATGCCTACCTGCTGGCCGGCCCCGCCGGCGTCGGCAAGATGAATGCGGCCCGCGCGTTCGCAGCGGCGCTCTGCTGTGCCCGTAATGGCTGCGGCGCCTGTGACACCTGCCGGAAGGCGGCCAGAGGGATCCACTCCGATATCACCGTGGTGGAGCCGGTCGGCTCGCTTATCACCGTCGATCAGGTCCGCGAGATGAACCGCTCACTTAACCTGCATCCGGCGGAGAGCCGGGCGCGCGTGTTCATCATCGCCGGCGCCGAAGCCCTGGGAGCCGAAGGCGCCAATGCTTTTCTCAAGTCACTGGAAGAGCCGCCTCCCTTCGTTTTCTTTCTGCTGCTGGCAGACCAGCCTCACCGGGTGCTGCCCACCATCGTCTCGCGCTGCCAGGTGGTCCGTTTCGGCCGCGTGCCGGCCGTGGACATCGAAGCCCGCCTTACCGGGCGGCACGGCCTCTCGCCGGTGCTGGCCCAGGCATACGCCCGTGTCAGCGGCGGCAGCCTGGCGCTGGCCGAGGCTCTGGCCGCCGACCCGGCGCTGGCAGCGCGGCGCCAGCGCTACCTGGAAATAGCCGCGGCGCTTTCCCGGGGCTCCTGGGAAGGCGGCGCCGGCCGGCTGGCGGCGGAGCTGGTGGCATCCGCGCAGGGGGCGGGTGAGCTTGCCGCCGGGGCGGAGGAAGAGCCCCCCGAGGGGTTCGCCGGCACAACCGGAAAGCAGCGGGAACAGGACGCCCACCGGCGCTCCACCGCCGCCCAGAAACGGGAAATGTACCTGGCTCTGGCCATCATGTCCAGCTGGTTCCGCGACATGATGGTGACCGCGGCAGGGGCCGGGGAAGCGGTTCTCAACAAGGATTACGAGCTGGAGCTTGAAGGCCAGGCGCTGCCTTCCCGGCTGGACGGTTACCGCCGGGCGCTGGCCGTGCTCGAGAACGCCCGCTCAAAACTAGGCTATAATGTTGACTTGGGGCTTACCCTCACAGCAATGTTCTATCAACTCTCGGAGGTTCTTTAATTGCCGGAACTTGTCGAAATCGTGTTCCGGAGCGGGGGCAAGGTCTACTCATTCGATCCTGCCGGCCTCCAGCTTTCTCCGAACGACCAGGTGATCGTCCGCACCAGCCGGGGCATGGAGCTGGGCAAGGTGGTGGTCGCCAACCACGAAGTCCCGGAAAGCGAAGTCGTCTCCCCGCTGGAAAAGGTCATCCGCGCCGCCACCGAGAACGACCTGTCCCAAACCGAGCGCAACGAGAAACTGGCCAGCCGCGCGGCCCAGGTCTGCGAGGAGAAGATAGCCGAATACGGCCTGGACATGCGGCTGATCAGCACCGAGGTCGTCTTTGACGGCAGCAAGATCATCATCTCTTTCTTCGCGGAGGAACGGGTGGATTTCCGCAAGCTGGTGGAGGAACTGGCCAAGAAGTTCCGCACCCGGATCGAGTTTCGCCAGGTGGGGGTGCGTGACGAAGCCAAGCTGATCGGCGGCTACGGCCCCTGCGGCCGGCGGATGTGCTGCACGCTGTTTGCCGGCGACCAGCAGCCGGTGTCGATCAAGATGGCCAAGGAACAGAACCTGCCGCTCAACCCCATGAAGATCTCCGGTATTTGCGGCCGTCTGATGTGCTGCCTCAAGTACGAGCAGGAAGCTTACAAGGATTTCAAGCAGAAAGCACCCTCCAAGGGCTCGATGGTCTACACCGAGCGGGGCGAGGGCAAGGTGGTGGATTTCTGCGTCCCCAAGGAGCGGGTGCTGCTGGATCTGGGCGAAGGCCGGCAGCTGGAGGTGGCGCTGGACGAGATCATGGCGGGTCCAGGCGGCCCCAGGCGGCCTGAGGGGCCCGGAGCCCGCGCGCGCGGGCAGAAACCGGAAAAGGCAGATAGCGCCAGGGACGAGGAAACCGAAAAGCCGGCCCAGGCGCGCCGGCCGGCGCGGTCCCGCCGCCGCAGGAGGCGGTAGTTGGACGCCCGTCCCATAGGCATGTTCGATTCGGGCGTCGGCGGCCTCACCGTGCTGCACGAATGCCTGGTCAGCCTTCCCAACGAAGATTTCATCTACCTCGGCGACACCGGCCGCTTTCCCTACGGCCCCCGGTCCGCCGCCGAGCTGAGGGGCTTCGCCTACCAGATCGCCACCCATATGCTCTCCCTGGACGTGAAGCTGCTGGTGGTGGCGTGCAATTCAGCTACGGCGGCGGCGCTGCCCTGGCTGCAGGAGCGCCTGGAGGCATCGATCATCGGCGCCGTTTTTCCCGAAGCCGAGGCCGCTGTGCAGACGACCCGCAACCGGCGGGTGGGCGTGCTGGCGACCGAGGCCACGGTGGCCAGTGGCAGCTACGAGCGGGCCCTTCTCAACCTGGATGCCGGCCTTGACATAATTTCACAGCCGTGCCCCAAACTGGCTTCCATGATCCAGAGCGGCGACGTCTCCTCGCCGGAAATGGTGGCGACTGTCAAGGGATACGCGGCGCCGCTGAAGGAAGCCGGCGTCGACACTGTCATCCTCGGCTGCACTCACTACCCGCTGATCATGCCCATGCTGCAGCGGGTTTTTGGCCGTGACGTGATTCTGGTAAACTCCGCCAGGGAAGTCGCCCGGGAAATGGGCGAGGTCCTGAAGCGCAAGGGGATCGAGAACGACCGGTCACGGGAAGGAGA
>JAJYIN010000228.1 GCA_021790075.1 Actinomycetes bacterium
TCCATGGCCGCACCCTGCCGGTGGCCACCGGCCTCCGGCTGGCAAATCACGGCATGATGGTGATCGCAGAAGCCGGCGACGGCGATTGCTACGGCGAGGGCGGCAACCATCTCCTGCACGCCATCAGGCGGAACATCAATGTCACCATGATGGTGCATGACAACCAGATATACGGCCTTACCAAGGGACAGGCCTCACCGACTTCGGGGCAGGGCATGGTCACCAAGGTGCAACCTTTCGGGGTGCTGGCCGAGCCCCTGAATCCGGTGGCGCTGGCCGTGGCGCTCGATTGCAGTTTCGTTGCCCGCGGCTACGTCGGGGATGCCGCCTTCCTCAAGGAACTCATCAAGGAGGCCGTGCGCCACCAGGGCTTTGCCTTGCTTGACATCCTTCAGCCCTGTGTTTCTTTTAACCATCTCAACACGTTTAAGTGGTACGGAGACCGCGTCTACCACATCGGCGATGATCACGACCCCGGTGACCGGGAAGCCGCCTTCCGCCTGGCGCTCGAGTTCGGCGACCGCATTCCCAACGGGATCATTTACCGGCATGAGCGCCCCACGCTCGAGCAGCAGCATCCCGCAATCGGCGGCAAGGAGCCGCTGGTGCGCCAGCCTTTCTCCCCAATGGACTTCGTTAGCGACCTGGAATCTTTTTCCCAAAAGGCCTGACCCGCCCACGCCTCGGGGATGCGGTCAATAAGTCAAAGTCAAGGACGCAGGCCGCTCCGGCGGCCCAGCAGTCCGAGCAGCTGCCCTTCGCAATCGGGACAGAACCCGGGCCCCTTGCGGTCGGTATCCTCGATGGTATTGGAAAAAAGCATGATGCAGCGGGGGTCACGGCAGTGAAGCAGGCCGTATACGTGGCCGATTTCGTGGATGGCCTCCTTGAAGGCCCGTTCCTCAAGCAGTGGGGGGTCTGCCGGCCGGCCGTAAAGCTGCGGCCTCAGGCGCGCCAGCGAGATGACGGCGACTCCGGCAGCGTGGTCCGCTTCGCCGAAGATGAAATTGAGCCGGGGCACGAACAGGTCGGCCGCGGCCACACCCAGCAGGTACGGCCGTGGCTGGTTTGGGATACTGCGGCGCAGCCGGTCCAGCGATTCCAGGAAAACCGAGGAGCGGTATTGACTGCGGCGCCGGTCAAAGCCCCCCTCGGGGAGAAGCTGCGGCTGCCCCGCCACAACCTCCACATCGAGGGCTGCGCCTACCCGCGCAGCGATCCGCGCCACGATCGCGGGATCGGTGTCTCCCACGGGCAGCAGAACGATTTCAGCATCGCCGGCCATCGGCATCTTTCCGTCTGTCTCCTCTGGTAAACTCTGGACAACTGTATCGTTTTACTTTCTCTCATGCACGTTGCCGATAAACTTGAACTGCTGGCCACCGGCGCCCGGTATGACCTGGCCTGCGCCTGCGGTGGCGAGCAGCCCCGGGTGCGAGGACGGATGGGGCGATGGATATACCCGGCCGTACTGCCCGATGGCCGCAGGATGCCGCTGCTTAAGATCCTGCTGTCCAATTCCTGCACCCGCAGCTGCCTTTATTGCGCCCAGCGCCGCGGACGCTCCTTCGAGCACGTTGCCTTCCGTCCCGGCGAGCTGGCCGCCACTTTCATGGAAATGCACCGGCGCGGCGACGTGAGCGGGCTCTTTCTCAGTTCCGCCATCGGCAGCCGCGTGGAAGACACCATGGAAAAAATGCTGCGCACCGTCGAGCTGCTCCGCGCCTGGCACGGCTACACCGGCTGGCTGCATCTTAAGATCCTGCCGGGCGCCTCCAGGGAGCAGGTTGAGAGGGCGGCAGTGCTGGCCAACCGGCTGTCGCTCAACCTGGAAGCGCCCACGCCCGAGCGGCTGCGGCTGATCTCGCCCCAGAAACGGTTCTTCTCCGATATCTACGAACGGATCGGCTGGGTCCACGATCTGATCAACGGCGGTGGTGTCCGTGTCAGAGGGCAGACGACCCAGTTTGTCGTGGGAGCCGGAGACGAAACCGACGGAGAGTTCATCCGGCTGGCGGGCGAGCTTTACGGCAGGCTGCGGTTCTCGAGAGTTTATTACAGCGCTTTTCAGCCGGTCAGGGACACGCCGCTGGCGGGACGCCCGCCGGCTCCGTTCGAGCGCGAGCACCGTCTCTACCAGGCCGATTTTCTGCTTCGCAAGTACGGTTTCGGCGCCGAAGAACTAGTCCTGGGCGATGATGGCAACCTGCCACCGGAAACAGACCCGAAGACCGCATGGGCCAAGCGGCATCCTGAGTCCTTCCCGGTGGAGATAAACAAAGCCCCCCGCGAGATGCTTCTGAGGGTTCCCGGCATCGGACCGGTGGCGGCCGGCCGCATCATCGGGAACAGAAAACAGGAACCGCTAAAATCCCTGGACGGCCTCAGGTGCAACGGCGCTCTCGCGGCCAGAGCGGCGCCGTTCATACTGCTGGGAGGCAAGCGGCCGGAGGAAACACGCGGCGCCCAGCTGAGTCTGTTCGGGTTGCCGGCGCCGGCGGGTCCTGGAAGCGGAAAGGCCTCCCGGGAGCTGCAACCGGGCGTGAAAAAGCCCCTCTGGCATACGCGCAGCAGCCGCGGGAAGACCCCGGTAACTGTTCGATAGTGTAAAATCTCACTATTGTGCAAACGCTACCGGGAGGCCCGATGGTGGAGGACGGCCCGCGGACCGTAGCGGTCCATTTCTTTTACCTGCTCAAGGAAGACACTGAGTCCCTGCAGCGGCTCTGGGCCCTCCTCGGCGCCGGCAGCGGCTCT
>JAJYIN010000229.1 GCA_021790075.1 Actinomycetes bacterium
GCCGGGGGAAGCCGGCGCTCAAAGAAATTTCTGGTGCCGAAGGTGGGAATCGAACCCACACGAGGGGTGAGCCCCACCGGATTTTGAGTCCGGCGCGTCTGCCAGTTCCGCCACTTCGGCCCGGTGATGGATCAGGCTATTAGGATATATAAAGAAGGGACGGCGCGCCAGGGCTCCATGCTGATTTATAGGATCCCGTGGTAAGGGCGCGGGCAGGGCAGAATGTGATAGACAAAATCATGGCTATGTTGTAAAATCAATCTTACCTGTTGGGAGGCAGAGAGCCTCCGGCGGGTATTTTTATTTCCGAAAACGGGGATTGTGGTTATGGAAGGCCTGGTATGTCCGCACTGCCACAAGGTTAGCTTCAGTTCTTCTCCGAGAGCGTTTTCTCCGTGCCCGTACTGCAAGTTCCGCTTCGCTGTCTCGAGGGAAGAAGGGCAGAAATTCCTCATCATCGATCGCAAGCTCGCGGAGCTCGCACCCAGCTACGCCGAAGCGGTCACCGCCTGTGATGTGAGCTTCGAGGTGATCGTCGACCGGCGCGAGGCCCAGCGGCCCTTCGCCGGCACCGAACGACGCAAGGTCACGACGTTCTGCTGAGCATCAGGGGCCGTTGCCCTGCATCCCGGCAGCTACGAGTTCCCGGTTGGGGACTGATCGCCGGCCTCTATCTCCTATCCCCGCCGGCCTCTGGGTTCCTGGTACTGATATGCCTATAATGAGGCATGCTGCAAGCCTCGTCATCGGTCCTCATCAACGCTTCCCCGGAGCTGGTTTTCGAGTTGCTGCGCCGGCCGGAGGAAATGACATCCCGCATGGCCTCGGTGCGGGAGTTCAAGGTCATCTCCCGCGGAGTCGATTCGATCCTGACCGAGACGGTGGCGGCCGCCGACGGCCGGGACACCACCTTTATCCTCCAGCTCGACTTTCATCCTCCCGGCCGCGTCGATTTCCGCCAGCTGAAGGGCGAACTGAGAAGTCTGCAGGGGGAGGACATCCTCGAACCTGGCCCGGATGGCATCCGCGTCACCGAGACGATCCGCTTCGACATCGGGCTGCCGATTTTCGGCGACCTGCTGGGGAGGATGGGCATCCAGCAGAAGATCCAGCAGCAGATCGAGGAGCGGCTCGCAGTCCTGAAGGCGATGGCCGAGGGCCAACCCGGCCCGCAGCCGCCGGCCAAGGACCGCGACTGACGCCTCGCGGTTAACGGCCCGCCTGGTGCGGGAATAACCATCTTGCCCGATTACACCTGGCCGGCCCTGATCGTCTGAACCGCCCGATCGTGGCCGGTGGAACTTTTTTTGGATGATCGACGAGCCCGGCAAGAAAAATTCCCGCAGATTTAAAGCCCGCATCCGGTAACCGGTTCTGGATCGACCTGCGCGAACCGGCGCAGGCAGCGGCCGCCAGCGGAGCGCTGGTGGGCGGCAAGGCGGCGAATCTGGCGCGCCTGAGCGGCCTGGGGCTGCCAGCGCCTTCCGCCAAGGTGCTCACCACAGCGGCCTGGAACTTTTTCCTCAGGCGATCGGGCATCCGCCGGCAACTGCGCGCCATGTTGCTGTCTCTGAAGGACGATCCCGCCGGCGCTGAGAAGGTCAGCCGGCAGGTGCGGCGCCTGATCGTCCATACGGAGATGCCGCCGGAACTGGAAGAGCAGCTGCACCATGCCTACCGCGATCTCTCCGGAGAAGGCGGGGCGCACCTGGCCATCCGCAGCTCCGGGGTCAGCGAAGACAGCCCCGATGCATCATTTTCTGGCATGCTGTCAACCGTACTGGGTGTCGACAGCTTCACGGCGGTTGTCGCCGCGGTGAAAAAATGCTGGAGTTCCGGGTTTAACGCCCGCAGCCTCCGCTATCTGACGCGGATGCGGCTGGATCCTGCCGGGGTGGCGGTGGCGGTTATCTTCCAGCGGATGGTCGAGGCCCGCAGCTCGGGAGTTTTATTCACGGTGGATCCCGCCACGGGTGATGCGAATGTTGCCGTGCTCGAGGCTGCCTTCGGTTACGGGCGCGGAGTGGTCTCCGGCAACATTACCCCGGATTTATACCGCATCGACAAAAAGACACTGAAGATCCTGCACCGTGATTCCCGCCCGCAGGAGTTCTATTATGCCGCCGATGGCAGCCGCCGGCTGGTCCCGCTGGAGCAGCGCGCGCGCCGCAAGCTCAGTGACGGCGACGTGCGGCAACTGGTGTCTTTCGGGATGACGGCGGAGGGGGCGCTGGGTTCGCCGCAGGACCTGGAATGGTGCAAGAGCTCCGAGGGGCTGGTGTTGCTGCAGACACGGCCCGTCACCGGTCTGGAGCGGCTGTCGCTGAGGCAGAAAAAGTATGCCCGGCCGGAAGTGGTGATCGTGCGCGGCATCGGCGTCAGTCCGCGGGTCGGCTGGGGCGACGTGCTGCTGCTGGCGCCCGGCCGTGAGGAGATCGAGCAGCCGGTTAACGGCCGCGTGGTCGTTTTGCGGCGTTTGACCCAGGATCTGGCGCCTCAGCTTAAAGAGGCCGCCGCGGTGCTGGCCGACGAGGGCGGAGCCACCAGCCACGGCGCCAATATCCTGCGCGAGTTCCAGGTTCCCTGCGTGGTCGGTACCCGATACGGCTCATCGGTGCTGCATGACGGCGACGTGGTCACCGTCGATGGCTGGCGCGGGTTGGTGCTCGACGGCATCGGTCCGCGGGTGCGGGAAAGGGAGTTCGGCGCCGAGCGGCCGGTTTCGACC
>JAJYIN010000034.1 GCA_021790075.1 Actinomycetes bacterium
TTCCGTGATGAAAGGCGTATAAGGGGCCAGGAGTTTGGCGGCCGTCACCAGGCACTCATGCAGGGTGAGGTAGGCGCTCAGCTTGTCGGCGTCCTCCTCGCTTTTCCAGAAGCGGCGCCGGCTGCGGCGCACGTACCAGTTGGAAAGATCGTCGACGAATTCTTGGATCTGGCGGCCGCTGGCGGTGACTTCGTAATTATCGAGGCCTTCGCGCACGCTTCCGGTAAGGCGTTCCAGCGAGGCGATGATCCAGCGGTCTAGGAGGGGGCGCCCGGCCACGGGCACCTGATGGGCGGTGGGATCGAAGGCGTCGATGTTGGCATAGACCACAAAGAATGAATATGTATTCCAGAGGGTAAGCAGGAACTTGCGCACCACCTCATCGATGGCTTCCGGGAAGAAACGGCGCGGGTACCAGGGAGAGCTGACTGTGAACAGGTACCAGCGGAAGGCGTCGGCTCCCTGCTTGTTTAGGACCGACCAGGGCTCCACCACATTGCCCTTGGATTTGCTCATTTTCTGGCCTTCCCGGTCGAGGATGTGGCCGAGGCAGAGCACGTTCTTGTAGCTCGACCTGCCGAACTGGAGCGTGCTGACCGCCAGCAGGCTGTAAAACCAGCCCCGCGTCTGGTCGATGCCCTCGCTGATGAAATCCGCGGGGAAGCGCTGCTCGAACAGCTCCTGGTTCTCAAAGGGATAATGCCACTGGGCGACCGGCATGCTGCCGGAATCAAACCAGGCGTCGATGACCTCGGGCACGCGGGTCATCCCGGCGCCGCACTGCGGGCATTCCAGCCTGACCTCATCGATAAAAGGGCGGTGCAGGTCGAGGTCTTCCGGCACGTCTGTAGCGGCCAGGGAGCGGAGTTCCGCGACGCTGCCGACGCAGTGGTCGTAACCGCAGCCGCCACAACGCCAGACCGGCAGGGGGGTGCCCCAGTAGCGTTCACGTGACAGCGCCCAGTCGATGTTGTTCTCCAGCCAGTTGCCAAAACGCCCCTTCTTGATGTTTTCCGGATACCAGGTGACTGAATCGTTGGCGGCCAGCAACTGGTCCTTGATGGCCGTGGTCCGGATGTACCAGCTCGCCTTGGCGTAATAAATAAGCGGAGTATCGCAGCGCCAGCAATGGGGATAGGAATGCTCATATGGGAGCTCCGCCAGCAGCAGGCCCCTTTGCTTGAGTTCGAGCACGATCTCCGGGTTGGCGTCGCGAACGAACTGACCCTGCCAGGGAATTACGCGCTCGTCAAAGCGCCCTTCTTCATCGACCGGGTTGAGCACGGGCAGGTTGTTCTCGCGGCCCACCCGCATGTCGTCGGCGCCGAAAGCGGGCGCGATGTGGACGATGCCGGTCCCCTCTTCCGAAGAGACGAAATCGCCGGCGATGATATAGTGAGCCCGGGTCTCGGGGCGGACGAAATCGTAGGGCGGGATGTAGTCGCGGTCCAACAGCCCTTCCGCCGGCAGTTCCCGCAGGACCCGCGCCTCCTCGCCGAAAATCTTTTCCATCAGGTTGCGGGCCAGGATCAGCCTCTGCCCTTCCGCCTCAACCTCGGCGTAGGCGATGGCGGGGTTGATGGCCGCGGCGGCGTTGCTGATCAGGGTCCAGGGAGTGGTGGTCCACACGAGCAGAGAGACCCCGGGATCGTCCTTGAGCGGGAAGCGCACGAAGATGGAGGGATCGACCGTCGTCTTGTAGCCCTGGTCCACCTCGTGGCTGGAGAGCGCGGTGCCGCAGCGGGCACAGTAGGGGACGACCTTGTAATCGTAGTAAAGCAGGTTCTTGTCCCATATCTGCCTGAGCAGCCACCAGACGCTTTCGATGTAGCTGTTGTAGAGCGTGTAATAGGCGTCCTTGGTGTCGATCCAGAAAGCGATGCGCTCGGTGAGGCGCTCCCAGTCCTCCAGGTAACGGTAGACGCTCTCGCGGCAGAGCTCGTTGAAGCGGGCGATGCCGATTTTCTCGATGTCACGCTTGCCGCTGATGCCAAGCCGTTTCTCAACTTCCAGCTCGACCGGAAGGCCGTGCGTGTCCCAGCCGCCCTTGCGGGGAACGTGGTAGCCGCACATGGTGCGGTAACGGGGGAAGATGTCTTTGAAGATGCGGGAAAGGACATGATGGGAACCGGGCTTGCCGTTTGCCGTGGGGGGGCCTTCATAAAAGACGAATTCCGGGCCGCCCTTCCTCAACTCCAGGCTTTTCTCGAATATCCGGTTTTCTTTCCAGAAGGAGAGGATGCTCTCCTCCAGCGCCGGGAAATCGACCCGCGGCGTCACCTTCCGGTAGAGGGGCGCCGGAGGCTGTCCTCCGGCTGCGTTGTCAGTGCCTGTCATTTATCCCTGTGGAGAGCCGGGACGCCGCCCGGCTGTTATTGCAAGACAATACAATATATTGAGTCTACTGCCACTTTTGCAACTTAGCGCCCTGACAGGAAGCTCCCCCCGGAGGCCCGGCGACCGGGCAGCGCCGCGGCCACTCAAGAGCAGCCGGCCTCGCAACGGACAACCTTTTGAGATAGATTCGTATTTATGTGTATCATAGCGGCAATGAAAGAGCGGCTGAAAGGAAAGGACAGAAGCCTTCAGACTGAGCATGCCGGCCCTGTATCAGAGACCAGTGCCGGATGAGCCGGCGCGCCTTGACGTTGCTTGCCGTGCTTGTCATCATTTCCGCCGGCATAGCGCTGGCGGTGCGTAACGAAGCAGTCAACAGCACGAGCGGCGCCGACCCTTCCGGCGACGCCGCTACCGTGCCGGCACGGACGCTGGCTGACGCCGGCAACGCCCATTTTATCAGCATCATGGTCTACGACGGCAATGGCGGAGTATCCTCATTCATGGTGGGCGGCAAGACCGATGAGTTCAAGGCCTTTACCGCCGCAGTCCGCGATGCCAGGCCGGTCGATCAGCCCGCCGACGCTTCCTTCTCCGATCTGCTGGTTTTTTCTTTTGGCCGCCAGGATACACTGGAAGCGTCCTATTCGCGGACCCGCAACCTGCTGATGCTGGGGGATCAGGCCTACCGCCCTGCCGCTGACCTGGCGCCGATGATCGCCGATGTGGAAAAGAGATTCGCCCAATGACCATATATCTCGATAACGCCGCCAGCTCCTGTCCCAAACCACCCGAAGTGATCGCGGCCGTTGACAGCTGCCTTAGGGACTATTGCGCCAACCCGGGCCGGGGCGCCCACAAGACCGCGGTGGCCGCGGCGCGCATTATCTACCAGTCCCGCCAGAAGGCGGCCTCATTCCTGGGCATCGCTGAAAGCGCCAACCTGATCTTCACCCAGAACGCCACTGACTCGCTCAATCTGGCCCTCTACGGTCTGGTGGCGCCCGGGGATCATGTCATCACCACCACTGTGGAGCATAATGCCGTTGTCCGGCCGCTGAAGGTGCTGGCGCGCCAGGGAGTTGAGGTCTCTTTCGTGGCGGCGGACGGAACGGGCCTGGTCGATCCGGATGAATTCGTTGCCGCGGTCAAGCGGAGTACGCGCCTGGCGGTGCTCACGCACGCGTCCAACATCACCGGCGCCGTTCAGCCCATCGAGGAAATCGGGTTCCGGCTCAGGGAGAAGGGCGTGCCTCTCCTGGTGGATGCCGCCCAGAGCGCCGGCACCCTGCCGGTTGATATGGGAAGGATGGCAGTGGATATGCTGGCCTGCACGGGCCACAAGAGCCTGATGGGTCCCCAGGGCATCGGCCTGCTTTATATTTCTCCCGGGCTGGAGCTGCGGTCCGTGCGCCAGGGAGGGACCGGCACGCATTCGGAAGAGGAACAGGACGTGCTGGCGCGGCCCGACCGTTACGAGGCGGGCACCCTGAACACACCCGGAATCGCAGGACTGGGCGCCGGTATTGACTTCCTTGTGGCGAGCGGGCTCGAGAATCTCAGGCAGCACAAGACGGAGCTGACCGGGCGTCTTTACCAGGGGCTTTATGACATAGGCAATGTGACTCTTTACGGTCCCGGTCCCGGGCAGCCGCGGGGGCCGCTGGCCGCCTTTAATATCGGCGGGCTTTCCTCGGCCGAAGTGGCCGGCCGACTTGACCGCGATTATGATATTGCGTCCAGGTCCGGCCTGCATTGCGCTCCCGGGGCGCATCACTTGATGGGAACGCTGCAACATGGCGGCGCCGTGCGCCTGAGTATCGGACCCTTCAACAGCGAGGCCGATATCGATGACACTATCGCCGCAGTGGCGGAAATCGCCGCCGGCGCCTGAAACCGGATATGTGAAAGGAAGACGTTGAACGGAACTGGAACGGACAAAGACTCACCGCCGCTGCCTCTCTGCGCCACGCTTGCCATCGGCACCCTGCCGCACCAGGATACGGACCGGGCCGTCGACCTGATGATCCGGATGAACCCCGAGTGCCCGGCCTGGCCCCAGCTTCCCCGCGTTGACTTCCGGGAAAGCATGTATGTGCAGTTCGCCGAGGGCATGCCGGCGGCGGTCGTTGACTCCGGGCGCCAGCGCATCTATTTCGACATGGATGCCGCCCCCGAGGCGATGGCGGAATTCTATGAGCACTATTTGGCGGACGACACAGGATACCTCGCCATCACCGGCGACTACGCCCGCGGCATCGAACCGCTGCTGGAACGCATGCCCACTCCTGAGGCCCGCTTCCTCAAGGGACAGGTGACCGGCCCCATCAGTTTCGGGCTCACGGTAACCGATGCCGAAAACAAGCCGGTCCTGTACCACGACGACCTCTTCGAGGCGATCGTGAAAGCGCTGGCTTTCAAGGGCCGCTGGCAGGTGGAGCAGTTCCGGCGCGCCGCTCCCGGGCTTTACCCCGTTATTTTTTACGACGAGCCCTATCTGACCCAGATGGGCTCGGCGCTCATCAGCCTCCCCCCCGAGCAGATAAGCGCCAGCCTGAATGAGTGCTTTGCTTCCATCGATGGGTACAAGGGCACCCATGTCTGCGGCGGCACCGACTGGGGCCTGCTGTCCGCCACCGGCGTGGATATCCTTCATTTTGATGCGGCGTATCACGAGCAGGAATTTTTGCTGTACGAAAAGGAACTGGCCGCTTTCATGGAGCGGGGAGGCATGCTCGGCTGGGGCGTGGTTCCGACTGATGAGAGCGTTTTTGAGAGGAAAGCCCGAGGGCTCGCCGAACAAGTACAATCGGGAGCGGAGAGGATCGCCGGGTTCGGGCCGGCCGGCATCGGTACCGAGGATGTCCTGCGAAGATCGTTCATTACCCAGTCATGCGGGCTCGGCAGCCGCAGCATCGAAATAGCGGTACGGAGCCTGGAGCTGGCTGCGGAAATTTCGGATGTCTTGCGGCCCGAAATATGTTAAGCTTTCCACCGGTTGTGGGATATTTTTAAAAAGCGCAGCACGCTGGAAATCCGCCCGTTGATTCCACGCCGGCAGAACGGCAAGTGAGCGATTCAACCGAAAATATTCTTTACGCCAGGCTCCGGAGAGCCACCAAGCAGTTCGGCAAGTACTGCGCCGTTGGCGTCTCCGGTTTTATCGTCAACCTCGCCATCTTCACCGTGCTGGTGAAGGTGAATCTTCATTACATGCCGGCGGCCACCATTTCTTTTTGCGTGGCTGCGACCAATAATTTCGTCCTCAACAAGTACTGGACTTTTGGAAATCCCCAGGGTGCGGCCCTGACCCAGGCGAGCCGCTTCCTGATAATAAGCGTGACCAGCTGGGCCCTCAACCTGCTGGTTCTCCGTCTGCTGATCGAGGATGTTAATATTAGTAGTGAAACGGCTGCCCAGGCGATCGCCATCACGGCAGTCACCATCCTCAACTTCACGGGTAACAAGATGTGGAGTTTTCGGCAGACAACAACGTAGGACCGGTAAACCTTGACACCGGTGCATCCGGTTAAGCGAACTCATCTCTTACTCTGCGGCGTCACTCTCCTGGTCTTGGGCACGGCTCTCTTGTGGCCCCGCGCGGCATCGGCCCAGGAGGCTCCCGCCGGAATCGGTCTTGACGCAGCTGCGGCGCCGCCGGCCGGAACCGTTCCCCAGACGAGTCCGGAAGCCCGTCTCACTGAGGAGCAGGCCATCCAGGTCGCTGCGGCAAATTCCGATATCGGCGCCCTGACGCTGAAGCACCCGGAACTGGAGCGCCGCGCAACTTACAGTCCTCTTTGGCGGATCTGGGAGGTCAGCTGGACGGACCCGGTCACCAGCCGCCAGCTCGCCGACGTCAGGGTGGACGACATCGACGGCAAGATCCTCTCGGCGGATGTCAAGAGCACAGCCTGGCTGGACACGCTGCCTTCGCTGGACGAAAGCACAGTGAAGGAGATCGCCGGCAGCCAGCCGAAAGTTAAGGATGAGATCCGCGGCAAACCGGATGTTGACGTTCACGCGAATCTGGGCGACGACGGCGTGTGGACCGTCAGTTTTTATTCCGGTTCCGAAGAGATTGCCCGGGTGCTGGTGAACGACCCGGCCGGGACGGTCAAGGAGATCATGGTCGGCCCGCAGGTTGCCTGGCAGATGGCGCGGGGCTATCCGGGCGCCTTCGGGCGCATCATCAACGAGCCTTATGTGTGGCTGCCGCTTTGCCTTCTGTTCCTGCTGCCGTTTGCGGACATCCGGGATCCCTGGCGCCTGCTGCACCTGGACCTGCTGGTGCTGCTCTCGTTCACCGTTTCGCACTACTTTTTCAACCAGGGAGAGATTTTCAGATCGGCGCCGCTGGCATATCCGCCGCTGGTCTATCTGTTCCTGAGGCTGGGTTGGCTGGCCGTTAAGCGGAGCCGCCCGCAACCGCCGGCGGCGGTGGGGGGATGGGGCCCGGCTGCACCTGACGCTGCCTTGATGAGCACGCGCAACCACCGGCCGCGGCAGCGCCTGCCGCACCTGAATTTCTCACCCCGGGTCCTGCTCATCGGCCTGGCGCTGCTGATTGTCTTCCGCATCACTATCAATGTTGCCGATTCCAACGTGGTGGACGTGGGATATTCGGGCGTGATCGGAGCCCATCGCATCCTGGAGGACCGGACGCCTTACGGAAACATGCCATCCGATGACCAGAACGGGGACACCTACGGACCCATGAACTACCTTGTCTACATTCCCTTTGAAAAGGTCCTGCCCTGGTCGGGAAGCTGGGACGACCTGCCGGCCGCCCACGCCGCCGCCATTTTCTTCGATCTGGCCGCGATTGCCGGCCTGTTCTTTGCCGGCCGGGCGCTGATGCGTGACCGGCGCCAGGGAAACATCCTGGGGCTGATGCTGGCGTACGGCTGGGCTGCTTATCCATATACCACTTTTGTGCTTAACTGTAATGTGAACGATTCCATCGTGGCGGCGTTCCTGGTTTGGGGTTTTGTTTTCCTGAAGCGGCTGCCGCTGGCGGGTTTCATGCTGGGCCTGGGATCGATGATAAAGTTCTTTCCGGCGATCCTGGGGCCGCTGTGGGCCTCGTTCCCCAATGCCTTCAGGGGATGGGGCCGGCGGGCGCTGTTCGTGCTTGCCTTCGCCGTGGCCGCCGGCCTGACTCTGCCGGTAATTTTCCTGGGCGGGGGCACCTTTGGGAATTTCCTGGACCGCTCGATTCGCTGGCAACTGGGCCGCAATTCACCCTTCAGCATCTGGGGGCAGTATCCGGACAGGCTTGCAGCCGTCCAGCATGTGGGGCAGTATGTGCTGGTGGCGCTGGCGGCGGCAGCGTATTTCTGGCCGCCGAAAAAGACGCTTGCCAACGTAGCTGCCGGCTCGGCGGCGCTGATTGTCGGCTTCCAGATATTCCTGACACACTGGTTTTATCTGTACATACCATGGTTCTTTCCCCTGGCGCTGATCGCACTGCTGATGAGCGCCGGCGGCTCCGAGGACGGCGGGGTTGCGACTATTGCCTGACCGGTTGAGGAATCTAACGACGCAGCAAAAACGCTGGCTGATAACCTGCGGTTTCATCCTGGCGCAGGTATTCATCTGGTTTGTCATGTTTGAGATTCTCTGGTACTCAGACCGCAGCATCACCGATACACCGGTCTACTTTGACTATGCCAGCCGCATTGCCCGGGGGATGGTCCCATACCGCGATTTCGCCTCCGAGTACCCCCCGGTGGCGATGCTGGTCTTTTCGCTGCCGCGGCTGCTCTCCGGCCCCTCTTACGATGCCTTCGTCATCTGGTTCCAGGTGGAGATGCTTGTCTTCAGCTGCGGCATCGTGACGATCATGTCGCTGGTGGCTTGGCGCCTGTGGCGCAACCTGAGCAAGGTCGCCGGCGTCCTGGGGCTGTATACCTTCTTCGTGCTGGCGCTCGGCTCCATTGTGGAGTCGCGTTTCGATTTGGCGGCGGCTTTCATCATCCTGGCCAGCATCGCCTGCTTTCTTACGGACCGTTATCTGTTTGCCTGGATTCTGCTGGGAGTTGGCCTGATGACAAAAGTGGTACCGGTGCTCATCGCCCCGGTCTTCCTGATTGCCCATTACCGCCGGCGTCAGTACGGCGAGTTGTGGATGGGGCCGCTGGTGCTGGTCCTCTCAGCTTTGATAGTTGCTATCCCGTTTCTGATCTCATCCCCGGCGGGCCTGGCGAACGCCTTCCTCTATCATGTGGAACGGCCGCTTCAAATCGAGAGCACATGGGCGTCGCCGGTGCTGCTCCTGGCGAAGATCTATCGCGGTTATCACCTGCAGATCCTGAATGCCTATGGCTCTCATAACGTATACGCTACCGGCACCGGTTTTCTGGCGACCATTTCAGGACCGGTAACGGCGGTCTTCCTCCTTCTGGGATACCTGATTTTTTTCCGCCGATCCGGCGAAAATCGTTGCCCAGAAAGCGAATCCCGGGACTGGACGAGCGGCATGATCATTCGTTACGCCATCGTGGCCGTGGCCACGTTCATTGTGGGCGGCAAAGTGATGTCGCCCCAGTTCCTTATCTGGCTGCTGCCGCTGGCGCCGCTGATCAAGGGCGGGGACCGCCGCCTGGTGCTGAGCCTGTTCGGGGTGGTGCTGGTGCTGACGCAGGTGGAGTTTCCATTCAGCTACTGGCAGCTCTACTCGCAGCATCCAGCGGTGGAGGTCGAGGTGGCGCTCAGGAACGCGGTGCTGGCGCTCACCACTGTTTTCATTGCCTTCGGCCAGAGGAGCAGCAAGCGGGTCAGCGTTTCAGACGCCGACGCATTGGTTGAAGAGAGCCCGGCTCAATCTTCTATGCCGGGTTGATGCGCGTCCGGTCCGGTATGCGCCGGTGAGAGGAACAGGCAGGCCGGCAGCCTAGCCGATTTCCAGCTGCAGCCGCCTGATGGCAGTAGCCCGGCCGTCATCACCGGCATCGATGACTACGCCTTCGATCCAGACGTCGTCCTCGGCGACCTCGAACTTCACCGGCATCTCGGTGAGGAAGCGCTGCAGGATGATTTCCTTCTTGACTCCGATGACAGAATTGTGAGGTCCGGTCATGCCGGCATCGGTAATATAGGCTGTGCCGCCGGGCAGCACCTTCTCGTCCGCTGTCATCACATGCGTGTGGGTGCCGATCACGGCGGTCACGCGCCCATCGAGGTACAGGCCCATGGCGACTTTTTCACTGGTGGCCTCGGCGTGCATGTCGGCGACGATATGCCTGATGCCGGCGGGAATTTCGGCGAGGACGCTGTCGATGACCTGAAAGGCCCCCCTGGGAGCGCCAATATAAAGGTTGCCTGAAAGGTTCACCACCGCCAGTTGCCGGCCGTCTTTCGAGGAGACCGCCGTCCATCCGCGGCCCGGATTGGCGGGCAGGTAGTTGGCGGGACGGACGATCCGGTCGGATTCCCTCAGGAAAGGCAGGATATCCTTCTGCCGCCAGATGTGGTTGCCGGTGGTGATGACGTCGACCTGGGCGGCCAGCAGTTTCTCGGCGATGTTGCGGGTGATGCCGGCGCCGCTGGCGGCGTTCTCGCCGTTGGCCACCACGAAATCAGCGCCGAGCTCCTCGCGCAGTGACGGGAGCCGGCTCATCAGGGCCGTGCGGCCGGGTTTGCCGAAAATGTCACTGACAAACAGGATTCTCATGATGCGGAGTATAACAGAAAGGTCTGACGGCCACGGCCGGGCGCTGGCATCAGTGATTAGCGGCGCCCGGGCCTGCAAATAACGGCTGGGCGGCGTTGGCATCGGTGGCCGCCGCCCTATATCATCGGTTCCAGCAATGAAGATCCTCATCACAGGCGGAGCCGGTTATATCGGCAGTATAGTCACGGAGATGTGCCTGGCTGCCGGTGACGATGTGACCGTTTATGACAACCTCTCCACGGGACACCGCCGGGCGGTGCCCGCGGATGCGCGTTTTGTGGAAGGGGATGTCAGCGATCAGGAACGCCTGGCCGGCGTGTTCAGGGAGACCGGCACCGAGGCGGTCATCCACATGGCCGGTTTCATCGAGGCCGGCGAGTCGATGCGCGACCCCGGCAAGTATTTCCGCAACAACACCTGCCGCCCGGTGAGCCTGCTGGAGGCGATGGTGGAGGCCGGCGTGGGGGAGATACTTTTCTCTTCTACGGCCGCCGTTTACGGGAACCCGGTCACAGAACTGCTGGATGAGGATCATCCCCGGGAACCTACCAATGCCTACGGCGAATCAAAGCTCCTGTTCGAGCGGCTGCTGGACTGGTATGACCGCGTCCATGGCATCCGCCACGCGGCGCTCAGGTATTTCAACGCCGCCGGGGCGACAGGGGAGAGGGGAGAGGACCATCGTCCCGAGACCCACCTGATTCCGCTGATCCTGCAGACGGCTCTGGGGCGGCGCGGCCGCATCGATATATTCGGCACCGACTACCCGACGCCGGACGGCACCTGCATCCGCGACTATATCCACATCGCCGACCTGGGCCAGGCGCACCTGTTGGCCCTCAGGAGCCTGGAGCGGGGGAGCATCCATTACAATCTTGGCAACGGCCGGGGATATTCGGTCAGGGAAGTGATAGATTCCGTCCGCCGCGTTACCGGCCGTGACTTTCCCGTGGTGGAATCCGGACGCCGCGCCGGCGACCCGGGCGTGCTGGTCGCCAGCTCGGAACGCATCAGCGCTGAACTCGGCTGGCAGCCACAGCATCCCTCGCTGGATGAAATTGTCGCCTCCGCCTGGGAATGGCATCAGAGTCATCCCGATGGTTATCAGGAATAAGAATCTATCTAAAGATGCCTTTTGAGAAAGGTTTTTTGGGCATTCAGGAGCAGATCACGGCAGAGGCCTGCATGAAATCAAGGATGAAAAGGGGGCGCGGCCGGCTGGTATTTGCGGCTTTGCTGGTAGCAATGATGATAACGTTGCTGGGCGCCTCCGGCTGCGGTGGACAGGAAACGGGAGGGGTGACAACCGGCGGAGAGGCCGCTACGGTCACGTCTGCGCCGGCGGCCCCCGCGGCGGCAACCACCACCGGGACCGTCGCAACCCTTCCCGGGGGCAACTATGTCTTCGCCGTCTGTGGTGACAACCGGACCACCGGCATCGACAACGGCGTCCTGCAAAAGATAGTCGATTCTGCCAAGGCCCACGGCGCCGCCTTCATCGTCGACACCGGGGACGTGACCACGTTTGCCACCCGCGCCCAGCTGGAGCGCTACAAGCAGTTCACCGACGGCGCCGGCATCAGGTTTTATACCGTTCCCGGCAATCACGATGTCGGCAGCGGCGGCGTCAGCCAGGACTACACCGACATTCTCGGGCCGGCCTACTACAGCTTCGATTACGGCACCGATCATTTCATGATGGTGGACAACGCCGACGACACCACCGGCATCGACGATATCCAGAAGGACTGGATCAGCGGCGATCTGGCCGCCAACCAGAACAAGGCGCACCAGTTCATCTTTGCCCATATTCCCGTGACCGGCCCCGGTCTTGATTCCAGTCACGCATCGGGGGAAGGGGGAAGCGCCGGTCTCGAATCGGGTCAGTGGTTGGTTTCCCAGGCGGACAAATACCCGGACGTTGCCGATTATTTCTTCGGTCACATCCACATGTATATTCCGTACTCGCTGGATGGAAAAAAGGCTTTCGTGACCGGGGGCGCCGGCGCCCCGCTCTTGCCGGGCGGCTTCTATCATTACCTGCTGGTGACGGTAAAGGGTCAGGAAGTGGACGTTCAGGTGGTAAAGGTCTGACGCTGACGCGCCCGGCCCGGGAGATCGGGCGGAGCGAAGGTCACACCGCAGCCCCTCGCGCCTCAGCCGGAAATGCTGCCCCGCATCGCTTCGATCCGCCGCCAGTGCGTCGCCTGCCAGTAGACGCGTCCGCAGCCGGGGCAGGAGCGGAAGCTCGTCTGCGTCTGGTAAACGTAGGGGGGAACGCGGTCCCTGGCTTTCTCATGGGGAAGCGCCAGCAGGACGGCATTGTCTTCCGGGCAGCGGGGTTCCGGCTGAGGCTCCAGGCCAAAACGGGCGGCAGCTTCCTTCAACTGCTCCTCCACTTTGTCGCTGCCGATCAGAGCCGCCCGCACCTGGCCCCGGCCGATCTGCCAGCGCTCCATGACCCTGCGGTCGCGGGTCAGCAGGATGCGGCCTTCCGCCGCGCACTGGCGCAGCATCTCCCAATCGCCGATCTCCGGATGGTAAACCGCATCGTAGCCGAGCAACCGCAGCCAGCGGACCAGGCGGCCCAGCATGGAGTCGCAGAAGAAGCAGGGCTCAGGCGCCGGCAAGATTATTCCTCCAGTTCGTACCCCATGGCGCGGGCCAGTTTGAAATGCCGGCGGGACAGCAGCTCGTCGCCCAGTTTCTCGCCGCAGCGTCCCAGGCAGTAATGGGCGTACCGGTTGGTCGGGTAGAGCTCGAGGACGGCGGTGAACTCCGCCACCGCCCGCCGGTACTGGCCGGAATCAAAATAGGCGCGGCCCAGGGCCTCCCTGATGGAGGAGCGTCCCGGCTCCTGCCGCCGAGCCCGTTCCAGGACCACGGCCGCCTGGGCGGGGTTGCGCGTCCCGAGCAGCTCCTCGCCGCGCTTGTACAGGTCGTAAGCTGATTCTTCTCTCAAGGAATTCTCCGTCAAATAGCTAATCCATTACTGGCCTTTCGGCCATAATCATTGTAACAGACGGTTTTTCAGACGGCCTGGCATTCGGTAGACTAAGCGAGGCGGAATATTCCCAAGGAGAGCAGATGCTGGACATAAGGCGGCTCCGCAGCGAGCCGGAAGAGATAAAGAAGGCCCTGGAGCGGCGGGGAATCGAGGCGCCCCTGGATGAGTTCGCCGAACTGGACGCCAAGCGCCGCGAGATCATCACCGAGGCCGAGGAAAAGAAGGCGCTCCGGAACAAGGTCTCCGATGAGATTGCCGCCGCCAAGAAAGCGGGGGAGGATGCCGCCGAAAAGATCGCG
>JAJYIN010000230.1 GCA_021790075.1 Actinomycetes bacterium
TATGGGGCGGCCCGCGCCGGAGGCGCGGGCCGCCCCTTTTTCATGCGCTCCAGAGCCGTGCCCGAATCTTTACCGGAAAGCGAAAGACCCTCAAAAATGAGGGTCTTTCGCCGGGTATAAGGGATGAAGGGGGTGAAACAGGCACACGCCCTTCGGCCAAAAATTCCACACCGCTGCCTGATATCCTTTTTCCGGTATCAGAATCACCAATCACACTTCTGGTGTATTACCGTTACTGACTTCAACTTTTAAGGATAGTCAACGCTGGCAACGCCTGATTCAAAGCGTGATGATGGCCGCTGCCAGTTCATGCAGTTGCCGCCAGATCCGCATATGCGCCAGCCACCGTTCCGGGATGGCGTACAGCCCGTAAGCAGCGCCGGCCAGGGCGCCTGTGACAGAGCCGGCAGTGCCGGCGTTCCCGCCGAGGTTAACGGCAGCGGCAAGCGTTTTCTCAAAAGAGTCATGGTGCATAAGAGCCCAGAGGGAGCATTCAAGGGTATCGAGGACGTAACCGCCCGCCGGCCGGAGGCCTTTTTCCGCGTAGGCGGCATCGTTGGCTCTTTCCAGCACGCCGCCGGCTACATCGCCGCGATGAGCGCAAAGAGCAAGGGCATTATCAACTGCCCGGCGGGGGCTGCTGCCGGCCAGCAGGTCGGCGATCACGAGGTTGAGGAAGGCGCACGACCATTGGCATTCGCCATGGGGATGCGTGATGCGGGAGCTGAGCCGGCTGTCCTCAATCAGTTGCGGCGCCGAGCCGTGATGCAGCAGCGCCAATGGTGAACACCTTGTCAAAGAACCGCTGCCGGCGCTGGCGGGAGCAGCCGCCTGTACTTCCAGCGATGCCTGTTCCCAATCCTTGCCACCGGCAATTTTTCCCAATACTGCCGCAGTATGGCTGCCGGCACCCCCAGGCTCTGTCCTGTACCATTGTGCCAGCCGGCGGCCTGCGTCCACGGGGTCCAGGCGGCCATGGGTGATGATGCTTTCCGCCAGGGCGATCGTCTGGGCGGTATCGGCAGTCGTCTCCCCAGGATCGAGCCGCAGGCCGCCGCCGCCGGTCATTTCCCTGACCAGGCCGTATCTGCTGCGGATCTCATCCGCGGTCATGTTATCCAGCGGGGCTCCCAGGGCGTCCCCAACGGCCGCGCCTGCGAGGCAACCAGCGGCCTGTTCAAGGAGGGCATCATTGGTGATATGACCGTTTTCCATGGATGTACTAAACCAGTATTTCCCCGGTGTGGGAAGTGTCGTACCCGCCGAGCGAATGCACTTTATCCTTGAACGAGCCGCTGCGCAACACCAGCAGGAGTGCTTTGATCCGGGGCAGATCCATATATGCTTCCGGAATGGCAAGATCATAACGCTCGGTTGTCACCGGTATGAAATCAAGCCCCAGAGCCCTGGCTGCGGCCAGGATTCCCATTCCGGCGTCGGCGACCCCATCCAGCACATCCGCAGCCACGGCCATGTGCGTGAACTCCTCCCGTTCGTATCCGGCAATCAGCGCCGGCTCTATGCCGGCTTGTTTCAGCTGGTAATCCAGCAGGATTCTGGTGCCCGCCCCGCGTTGCCGGTTGACAAAAATTATGTCATCGCGGCAAAGGTCGCCAACTCCCCTGATTTTCTTGGGGTTGCCCGCCGCCACCATCAGTCCCTGCTCGCGAAAAGACATGTTGACAAGCGCAATGTTCCTTCCAGGCAGATAACGTTTGAGGTAGGAGGAATTGTATTCGCCGGTTTCCTCATCAAGCAGATGGATACCGGCCAGATGCGCCTCGCCGCGCTTGAGCGCCATCAGGCCTCCCATGCTGCCGACATGCGCCGAGGAAAGGCTGAGCCCGGGAAACCTCCGCCTGAGTTCACTGCCCAGGATATCCAGGCAGATGTCATGGCTGCCGACGACGATGATGGTGTTCTCGACGTCCTCCAGGTCCTTGAGAAGCTCGATATCCACTTCTTCTTCCTCGCGGACGCCCTCGCTGGCAGCCGCAATCCTCAGCATGCCGTCGGCCCGCGCCAGCGACATAAGCGCCCCCGCGCCCCGCTGGATCGGTGCGGCCACCAGGCGCCCGCCAATGCGTCCGATCTTCACCCGCACAAACTCTTCCGATCCCAGGGAAGACGGGATCTTTCTCGATATCTTCACGCGGACCCTGGGGCGGCTGGCCGCAACCTGTCCCTGAAGAGCGCAGATAACCGGCTGCGCGAAAAGCTCCATGTCCAGCGCCGCCGAAACCGGATATCCCGGAATCCCCAGCACCGGCGTCTCTTTCACGATACCCAGCACTACCGGCTTACCCGGCTTGATGCGCACGCCATGCGCCAGCACCTCGCCCAGCTTGTCAATCACATGCACGGTGAAATCATGGCTTCCTGCAGAAGAGCCGGCGTTGACGATCACCACATCGCTGACGGAAACAGCCTCGGTGACGGCCGCCGCGATCTCCTGGAGGGAATCGGGAACGATGGCATGGCGCACCGGTATCGCTCCCCATTCGGCTGCCATGCCCGCCAGCAGACGTGAATTATACTCAATGATGTTGCCGTGGGCGATCTGCCCGCCAGGTTCCACCAGTTCGTTCCCCGTCGGGATGATCGTCACCATTGGCGGCCGCCTGACGGGGACTTCCAGTACGCCGCTGGCGATGACGGCAGCCGTGTCCAC
>JAJYIN010000035.1 GCA_021790075.1 Actinomycetes bacterium
CATGCCACGGGCGACCACCGCTGCGTGGCTGGTCATGCCGCCGTGGGAAGTGAGAACGCCCTGGGCGTTGATGAGCCCGTGGATGTCGTCGGGGCTGGTCTCCCAGCGCACCAGGATGACCGCCTCGCCGGACTTTCCCCGCTCCTCGGCGGTGTCGGCGTCAAAGACCGCCTTGCCCACGGCGGCGCCGGGTGAGGCGTTGAGGCCCGATGTCAGAACATCATACTTGCCGTTGGGGTCGATCATGGGATGCAGCAACTGGTCCAGCTGGCCGGCGTCGACGCGGACCACCGCTTCCTCCTTGCTGATTAGTCCCTCGTTGAACAGGTCAACGGCTATTTTCACCGCGGCGGCGGCGGTGCGTTTGCCGTCACGGGTCTGCAACATGTAAAGCTTTCCCTTCTCGATGGTAAACTCGATGTCTTCCATCTCGCGGTAATGCTGCTCCAGGGTGTGCATGACTTCCGCCAGCCTGGCAGCGGCTTCCGGCAGGTCGTTTCCCATCTCCGCCAGCTTGCGGGTTTTGCGGATGCCGGCCACCACGTCCTCGCCCTGGGCGTTCACCAGGTAGTCGCCAAAGACTTCCTTCTCGCCGGTGGAGGGGTTGCGGGTGAAGGCGACGCCGGTGCCGGAGTCGTCGCCCATGTTGCCGAATACCATCATCTGCACATTGACGGCGGTGCCGAGATCATCGGAGATGTTGTAATGGCGCCGGTAGGTGATGGCGCGGGGGTTGCCCCAGCTGCGGAAGACGGCGGCGATGGCCATGTCCATCTGCTCCCGCGGCTCCGTGGGGAACGAGCGGCCCGTCTCTTTCTCGAGTATCTGCTTGAAAGCCGCCACCAGCTCCTGCAAATCGGCCGGCGAAAGCTCGTTGTCGAACTTGACGCCGACCTTTTCCCGCTGGGCGGTGATGGCATCCTCGAAGAGCTGCCCTTCCACTTCCATTACCACCTTGCCGAACATCTGGATGAAGCGGCGGTAGGCATCGTAGGCAAACCGCTCGTCATTTGTCTGGGCCGCCAGGCCCTTGACTGATTCGTCGTTGAGTCCCAGGTTGAGCACCGTATCCATCATGCCCGGCATGCTGAACTTGGCGCCGGAGCGGACGCTTACCAGCAGCGGGTTGTCCGGGTCGCCCAGCTTCTTGCCGGTTTTTTCCTCCAGGTGAGCCAGGTGCCTGCCGGCTTCGTCTTCCAGCCCTTCCGGGAACTTGTTGCCCAGCTTGCCGTATCCGATGCAGGCTTCGGTGGTGATCGTGAAACCATCGGGGACGGGGATGCCCAGGTTGGTCATCTCCGCCAGGTTGGCCCCCTTGCCCCCCAAAAGTCCTTTCATGTCGCGTGAACCTTCAGAAAAATCATAAACGTATTTCTTGCCCACTTTTTTCCTCCCAAATCAAACGAACGACAGGCGGTCATGCCCGCCATGTTCAGGGTGACATCCAATCGGCCGCGGAAACGCGTAAGCCGGCAGGGTCAAAAGTTTATCGCATGAAACGGATTTAGGCTATACCCTCCGGGGGCGGCGCCGCCGCCACCCGCATGGGGTCGCCCAGCTGCCGGAGCACGGCCGCTACTCCCAGCACCAGGGCCAGGCGGTTGTTGCGCACAGCCTCATCCTTGGCCATCACCAGGACGTCATCGAAGAACCGGTCGATGGGGCCGCGGATCTTCGCTGCCGCCGCCAGGGCCGCCCTGTAATCACGCGCCTGGATGAGGCCGCCTACCTCCGGCCCGAGGTCGAGCAGCGCCTTGTAAAGATCATGTTCCGCCGGCTCAGTCAGGAGGTTTTCATCGACGGCGCCGGGCTCGACCTCGACGCCGGCCTTGGCGGCGATCTTGGTCGAGCGGAAATACGCCGTGTGCAGGTCTTCGAATTCCGGCAGCCGCCGGAAGGCGTCCAGCGCCTCCACCAGCGCCATCAGCCTGAGAGTGCCGCGGCTGCCCGCCGCCCGGGCCGCTTCCACCAGCTCCACCGGGACGCCCCGTTCCACCAGACGGTTCTGGATGCGGTCGCAGACGAATTCATAAGCCGCCATTGCCAGGCCGGAGTCCCGGATGACGTCGGCCTTCTGGCCCAGATAAAGCTCGTGCGCCCGCAGCAGCAGCTCCACCAGGTCGAAATCAAGATCAAACCGGCCGGCGATCTCGGCCAGGCCCACAGCGGCTCGCCGGAGGCCGTAAGGGTCGCGGGAGCCGGTGGGCAGCTCGTCCACCGAGAACGCCGCCATGATGTTGTCCACCTTGTCACAGACGGACAGCACCGCGCCGGGGACCGTCCCGGGCAGCCCGCCGCCGGCGGCCGTAGGCAGGTACTGCTCGGCGACGGCGCTGGTGATGTCAACAGGGAAACCTTCCATCTCGGCGTAGACGGAGCCGATGTATCCCTCCAGGGTGGGGAACTCCTGCACCATGACGCTCACCTGGTCTGCCTTGGCAAGCCGGGCGGCGCTGGCGGCCGCTTTGCGGTCGGAAGCGCGCAGCTCGAGCAGGTCGGCGAACGCGTCCACCAGCGACTGGAGGCGGGCGGTCTTGTCGGCCAGCGAACCCAGCCGGCGGTGGAAGACGACCTCGCCCAGGGCGTCGTGCATGGCTTCTATGCCGGTATCCATATCCTTGTCAAAGGAGAATTCAGCGTCCTCGATGCGGCCCTCCAGCACCCGCTCGTTGCCTTCGATGATACCCTCGGCGGCGGCCGGGTCGCCGTTCATGACAAACAGGAAGTCGGCCTTGAGGGAGCCGTCCTCCTCGGTCAGCGGGAAGTAGCGCTGGTGCGCCTGCATGGCCGTGACCAGCACCCTGGCCGGCAGCCGCAGATGCCCTTCGCTAAAACAGCCGGAGAGCACCGTTGGGTTCTCCACCAGGTAGAGCACCTCCTCCAGCTCGCCTGCCGGGTCGATGAAACGGGCCCCCAGGCGCGCCGATCCGGTGGCCAGCTGCTCCAGGATCACCCGGCGGCGCTCCTCCTGGTCGACGATGACCCTGGCGCCGGCCAGCAGTTCCCGGTATTCGGCAGCGCTGCCGATCTCGATCTCCTGGGAGGAAGAGAGGAACCGGTGGCCGCGGGTGACGCCGCCGCTGGTGACGCCGTCGACGTCAAACTCAATGGTTTCTTCCCCATACTTGGTGACCAGCCAGCGGACCGGCCGGGAAAACCGCATGTCGGCGCCGTCCCAGCGCATGGTCTTGGGAAAGCTGATGCCGCGAAGGATATGGCGGCAGATATCCGGAAGCGCCTCGACGGTGGGCCGCCCCTCGCGGCGGTGGACCGCGAAGACGAACCGCTGGCCGCCGTGCTCACGTACTTCCAGCTCCCCGACCGCCACGCCCTTGGCGCGGGCGAACCCCTCGGCGGCCTTGGTGGGAGCGCCATCTTCCGCAAAGGCGCTCGCGGCGAGGGGGCCGCGCTCGGCGGTCTCCTGGGCCTCCTGCATGGCGGCCAGGCCGGCGACGTAGACGGCGATGCGGCGCGGCGTCACCCAGACGGAGACCTGCTCCCCGTCCACGGCGACGTGATGGGCGGCGAATGCTTCCCGGGCCAGGGCGCCCGCCTGCGCGGCTGCGGAGGCGGCGGCCGCTGCCGGCAGCTCCTCGCAGCCGATCTCGAACAGGAAATCGCGGGCGCCGGACGCGGCCGTCATTACTCTTCCTCCAGTTTATGCTGCAGCAGATACATCTCGGCGCAGCGCCGGGCCAGATTGCGCACCCGGGCGATATAGCCGGTCCTATCGGTGACGCTGATGACCCCGCGGGAATCCAGCAGGTTGAACGTATGGGAACATTTAAGGACGTAATCATAGGCCGGCAGCGGCAGCGCCGCCGCCAGGCAGCGCTCGCATTCCTGCTCGTAGTCGGTGAAATGCGAGAACAGCATCTCCGGATCGGCCACTTCGAAATTATAAGCGGAGAACTGGGCCTCGTTTTGTTGGTAAACCTGCCCGTATGTGACATTCTCCGACCAGGAGAGGTCAAAAACGCTGTCGACTTTCTGCAGGTACATGGCGATCCGCTCCAGGCCGTAGGTGATCTCCACCGAGACCGGGCTCAAGTCAACGCCGCCCACCTGCTGGAAGTAGGTGAACTGGGTGATCTCCATGCCGTCGATCCAGACCTCCCAGCCCAGGCCCCAGGCGCCCAGGGTGGGGCCTTCCCAGTCATCCTCCACGAAACGCACGTCGTGGGCGGCCAGGTCCACACCCAGCTGCTTGAGCGAATCCAGGTAAACGTCCTGGACGTCGGCAGGGCTCGGCTTCAGGATCACCTGGAACTGGTAGTAATGCGAAAGCCGGTAGGGATTCTCGCCGTAGCGGCCGTCGGTGGGCCGGATGGACGGCTCCACGTAGGCGGCCCGCCAGGGTTTGCCGTCGAGGCAGCGCAGGAAAGTGGCCGGGTTGAAGGTGCCGGCCCCTACCTCGGTATGGTAGGGCTGCATGAGCACGCAGCCCTGGCCTGCCCAGTAATCCTGCAGGGAAAGTATTATCTGTTGAAAGGTCGGTAGATGCGTCAAGGCGGGGAGTAATTTTATTAGAAGCAGGGTCAATTAACAAGATTGGCCAGGGCCGCCGGGGCCGCCGGGGCCGCTATCGCGGCCGGCGCGGTCCTCCTCCACTGACCTGTTGGCGGCCGGCGCCGTCCTTTCCATTAACCTCCCGGCGGTCGGCGCGGCCGCTTTTAGATGGTACAATAATGCCCGGATGAAGGGGCCATTTAACAACAGACGGTTTCTCCGGACGCGCTCCGCGGGCAGCTGCCGCAGCGCCGGGCCGCTCCTGGCCCTGATGGCGCTGACAGGCATGCTTATTGCCGTCCTCGTTCTGACCGCTGCCGGCTGCGGCAGCCAGGCGGAAGAACCCGCGCCCACCACCACGGTAGCGGCCGGAGCCACGGTGAGCACACAGCCGGAAGCCTTTCTGAGCGCGGCCGACCTGCCCATGACCAGCGCCTCCCGGCTCGAGTTCGCCGCCAACGAGCCCGGTGCGCCGGCGCCGGTTTCCTTCAACCTGGAGGGGCCCTGGGATTTCTCTTCCGGGCCGGCCGGCACGACGCTGACGGTTGACTTCACCAACACAGGCTCGGCGGCGGCCGCCAGCTATTTCCCGGGGGCGAGCATCGTGGCGCATTACTCCTGGGCCTCCTCATCGGTCCGGGATGAGTACAATTTCGAGTCGCTTGACAATCTTTCCTGGAAATCCTACGGCGTCATCGGCCGGGGGAGGCTGGTCAGGCTTTCCCATCCCGCCGAGGCGCTCATCTTCCCGGCAAGGGTCGGCAGCAACTGGGTCGATTCCTTCAACCGCAATGACAACGGCCTGGAAGAACAGATAGTCGAAGTCAACCGGGTGGTGGCGTACAACACCCTGACGGTGCCGGCCGGCACTTTCAAGGCCTTCCTGCTGAAGACCCGGGTCACATCCACGACCGCGGGCTCCTCGGCTACGACCTTTGATTACGTCTGGCTGGTGCCGGGGGTGGGCCGCGCCGCGGAGATCATCAGCCAGCCCGATGAGAAGAACGAGGTCTTCGACCAGGCCTACGCTTTCTACCGCCTGCGCAGTTACTAGATTTTGTCCCGCGGTTATTCCACTGAAGCCATCGTCCTCGGCTCTCACAAGCTGCGCGAGGCCGACCGGGTTGTCAACCTGTTCACGTCCGCGCGCGGCAAGACGCCGACAGTCGTCAAGGGCGTTCGCAAGGTCGGCTCCCGCTTCGGGGGCCGCCTGGAGCCGTTCACCCACCTCGAGGTGCAGCTCCACGAAGGCCGCACCCTCCACACATTGACCGGCGCCGACACGGTAAGGACGCATGCCGCCATCCGCGGGCAGCCAGCCGCGCTCAAGGCGGGGCTCTCCTTTATCGACCTGCTGTCCCGGACAGGGGCCGAGCTGGAGCGGCGGCCGCGCTGCTTCAACCTGCTGGTGAGGTTCCTGGACGAGATGGAAAAGGTGGTTTCGGCCGGTACGGCTGATGGAGCGGGTGAGACCGGCAGCGCGCCTGGTTTGCATGACGGCCGCAGCGCCGATGATGTTGACGGGGCCGCCGGCGTCAACCGGCCGGCGGTGCTGGCGCTGGGCGCCGAGCTGAAACTGTTGCTCCTCTCCGGCTACCTCCCCCACCTTTCCAGCTGCGCCCATTGCGGCTCCGAAGAGAGCCTGCCCCGCTTTTCCGCCATGGCTGGGGGAGCGCTCTGCGCCGATTGCCCTGGGGAATCGTTCCCGGTCTCAGCGGCGGCGCTCGAAGCGATGCGATTCCTGCTGGAGAGCCCGCTGGCGGCGGCGGCCGGCCGCAGGCTGGACGCGGCGGCGGAGCGCGAGACCTGGAGGGCCGTCAGGGAGGTATGCCGCTATCACCTCGGGTTCGACCCGCGGGTGGCGCCGGTGTAAACCTGGTCTGCTTAGAGCCTTATTTCGATAGGTAATTCGTTGCGAGGCCGAGCGAAAAGGCCATGGGCAAGGACGCAGGAGGAAAAAGCCCGCAGTCGTACCTGTAGGTACGTCGAGGACTTTTTGCTCTGAGGACGCCGCCCATGGCCTTTGCAGCCGGCCGCAGCAGAATACGCCTATCGAAATAGGCTCTTAACCGGCGTACGGTCTGAAGCTGGAAACTTATATGTGGCATACAGATGAAACGCTGGTTCTTTGTGGTCCCTGAGGGCCCTACCCGCCGGCGCCCGCCTTGGCCTGCAGGAATTCTTCGTATGAGGCAGTGAAGAAATGATGGCCGGCCGGATCCCCCTTGGCGACGTAGTAGAGGTAGTTGACCGGCGCCGGGTTGAGGGCGGCGCGGATGGAGTCGACGCCTGGATTGCAGATGGGACCCGGCGGCAGCCCTCCATATAACCGCGTATTATAAGGGGAGTCAACCTGGAGGTCGCTCTCCGTAAGGTCCTGCTTCCAGTATCCTAGCGCGTATTGCACCGTGGCGTCCACCTCCAGCTTCATGCCGGCGGCGATACGGTTGTAGATGACGGCCGCGATCAGGGGCCGCTCCTCCGGCACCTTGGCCTCCCGCTCCACCATCGAGGCTACCGTCAGTATCTGATAGGGCGTGAGCCCCTGGGTGGCGGGGTTGCTGCCGGCGCCGCTCCAGAGGCTGCCGGTTTCTTCCTTGAAGGCGCTGAGCTGCTGGCCCACCAGCGACTCAGCCGTCATCCCGGAATCGATGTTGTAAGTGCTCGGGAACAGGAATCCCTCCAGATTTACCGCCGCGCCGGCCCCGCCGATTGGCATCTGCTTGCCTGCTGCCTGGGCGGCGCTCTTATAGTCAGCCGCGGAGATGCCGGTTTTGGACGCTACCAGGCTGGCGATGTCCGCCAGGCTGTAACCTTCTGGAATAGTCAGCACGCTCTGGGGATCCTGCAGGCCCTGCTCGAGCTTGCTCAGGATGCTGTCGATGGGCTCGCCCCGCTGGAAGCGGTAGGTGCCGGCCTTCAGCTGACCGGCGCTGCCGCTGTCCTCGGCCTTCTTCATGAAATCACCCTGATCATCGATGACGTTCTCATCCGCCAGCATCTGGGCGATCTGGGAAGCGCTGGCGCCGGGGGCGATGTGGATGACCGCCTCTCCCCCCTGGACATCCCCGCCTCTGCCGGCCAACGCGAGCGCCAGGACGATCAACAGGCCGGCGACAACCATGCCGGCAATTACGCGGTCGCGGGTGGCGTGACTACGGGGCCGTCGGGTTTGGCGTCCCCGCTTCATCGAATTCCCGCCGGTCCGGTTTGGCGTCCCCGCTTCATCGATTTGCCGCCGGTCCGGTGGTTTTGCTGCCCCGGTTCATGGCTGCCGGTCCGGAGGATTTTCGTTCCTGCTTCAATGAAAGGACTTTCTTGTTCTTCAAAGGTCAGGCCCGTTGCTTGCGGTATTCTGCGGAGCCGAGGTAATCCTCGAGCAGCACGGCGGCGGCCTTGCTGTGAGCGGAGGCCGCCGAGCCCAGGCCCCGCGCCGCCGCCATCTTGCTGGTGAAGCGCTCGTCCCAGGGGATGAGCGGCACGGAAAGCACCTTGCGGAGATCGTCGATGAAACGCTCCGTCTCGCCGGCCTGCCTTCCCCGTTCCCCGGCAAGCGTTACCGGCAGGCCTACGATCACCAGGGCCGCCCCGTAACTGCTTGCCAGCCCGGCCAGGGTGCGGAGGCCCTCCGGAGAACCGGCCTCATCGACGTCAGGCAGCGGCCGCGCGATCGTGCCGGTAGGATCGCTAACGGCGACGCCGGTATGGGCGCGGCCGTAATCAAGCGCCATTACGCGCCCCGGTATGCGCGGTGTTTGAGACATTGGGGATCTCCGGAATCGTTCTATCCTGGGTATATTGGAAACGTGCTTCCCTGAGCTTACTTCCAAGAATCTATCTCAAAAGGCTGTTCGTTGCGAGATCGAGCAAAAAGGGGCAAGGACGCCGGTATTTCATCGGTCCCTTTTTAGAGGCGGGTGGTCAGCCACTCGCGCGCCTGCGCCAGCGCTTCATCGACCTTGTCAGGCCGGTTGCCGCCGCCGCGGGCCATGTTGGGCCGGCCGCCGCCCTTGCCGCCGACTGTGGGAGCGATCTCCTTGATCAGGTCTCCCGCCCTGGCCCCCTTCTCCACGACCTGGTCGGAGAAATTGGCTACCAGGGCGGCCTTGTCTGCCTCCACCGAGGCCAGCACCACCGCCGCCGGAGCCAGCAGCTCCCGCAGGTTGTCGGACAGCTCCAGCAAATCGCCGGCGCCCACCGGCGCGGTCGCCGCCAGAATCTTGAAACCGCCCGCCTCCCCCGCCTCAGCCGCCAGCCCGCGGGCGATGTCCCGGGCCCTGCCGGCCTGGGCCCGGCGCGCCAGCTCCCGCAATTCTGACAACTCCTCTTCCATCCTGCCCACCGTCTCGGTCAGGCGCGCCGGCTCCGTCTTCAGTTCCACCGCCAGCTCCTCGACGGTGCGGTCCCACCCGCGCAGGTATTCGATGGCCGCCCGCGACGTGATCGCCTCGATGCGGCGCAGGTTGGCGCCGACGCTGGACTCCGAGATTATCTTGAACACGCCGATCTGGGCGGTGCTGGTGACATGGGTGCCGCCGCAGAGCTCGCGGCTGAAATCCCCCACCTCGATGACCCGCACGAATTCACCATATTTCTCGTCGAAGAGCGCCATGGCGCCCATGTCCCGGGCGTACTCCAGGGTGGTGGTAAACGCCTTCACCGGGTGGTTCTCGATTATCTTCCGGTTGACTATGTCCTCTATCCGTGATAGCTCCTCGCCGGACACCGCCTGGGTGTGCCGGAAATCAAAGCGCAGCTTGTCGGGGCCCACCGACGAGCCCGCCTGCCGCACCTGCTCGCCCAGCAGCTGCCGGAGCGCATTCTGCAGCAGGTGAGTCGCGGTGTGGTTGCAGGCGGTAGCATGGCGCCTCACCCGGTTGATCATGGCCTTGGCGCGGGCGCCTGCTTCCAGCCGCCCTTCCTGCACTTCCACCAGGATCACCTGATCGCCGTCCAGGGAATAAACCTCGATCACGTCCGCCTTGCCGTCATCGGTATGGATCCAGCCGGTATCGGAGACCTGGCCGCCGGACTCTGCGTAAAACGGGGACTCCTGCAGTTTCAGGACCGCACGCCCCCCCTCCAGCTCTTTCAGGTCGCCAATGGCGGTATAGAGCTCGTTTTGCTGATAGCCGACAAATTCAGACTTGACCTTGGCGCGGCGGCCCAGCTCCGCGAGAGCCTCACGCTCCACGGTCCCGACCGCCTTCATCGACGCGCGGGCGCGCTGGCGCTGCTCCTCCATCAGCCGGTCGAACTCCTCCTCGTCGACTTCAAGGCCCTCGTCGTGGATGATCTCCCGGGTGAGATCAAAGGGGAATCCATACGTATCGTGCAGACGGAAGGCGATCTCGCCGCCCACGGTGTGCCCGCCGCCGGCCTTGGTGGAACCGATAGCCTGCGCCAGGATGGCGTTGCCCTGCTCGAGGGTGATGCCAAACCGCTCCTCTTCCTGCCCCACGACCTCACCAATCATCCGCCGGTGCTCGGCCAGCTCCGGATAGGTGTCCTTCATCGTTTCCATGACCCGGTCACATAGGGAAGCAAGAAAAGGAGTTTCAATCTCCAGGGTTGATGCCGCCTGGATCGCCCGGCGCATGACGCGCCTGAGCACGTAGCCGCGGCCCTCGTTGCCGGCAAAGACGCCATCGCCGATGAGGAAGGTCATGGCCCTGCCGTGGTCGGCCAGCACGCGGATGGCCCGGTCGTGTTTCTCGTAACAGCCGTACTCGACTCCGGCCGTCCGGCAGACGTGGTCGATGAGCGGCTGGAACTGGTCGGTCTCGAATACGCTCAGGTGTCCTTCCAAAACCGCGGTGATGCGCTCCAAGCCCATGCCGGTGTCCACGTTCTGCTTGGGCAGTGGCGTCAGTGCGCCCGCCTCATCGCGGTCATACTGCATGAAGACGAGGTTCCAGTACTCGACAAAGCGGTCGCAATCACAGCCGGGGGCGCAGTCAGGGCCGCCGCAGCCGGCCGCCTCGCCCAGATCGAAGTAAAGCTCGGTGCAGGGGCCGCAGGGACCGGTGGGCCCAGCGGACCAGAAATTGTCTACGGCAGGAAGGGACACGATACGGTCCTCGGGGATGCCGGCCGCCAGCCACGCCTGGTGGGCTTCATCATCCGGGCCTACCTGGTCGTCGCCCTTGAAGATGCTCACCCAGATGCGGCCGGTATCCAGCCCCAGCAGCCGGGTCGAGAAACGCCAGGCCAGGTCGATGGCCCCTTCCTTGAAATAGTCACCAAACGAGAAATTTCCCAGCATCTCGAAAAAGGTGAGATGGCGGGCGGTCTTGCCGACATTGTCGATGTCGGTGGTGCGAAAGCACTTCTGGCAAGTGGTCAAGCGGGGGTGGGGAGGCTGCTGGATCCCCAGGAAATATGGCTTGAACTGCTGCATTCCCGCTGTGGTGAGCAGTACCGAAGGGTCTTTAGCGGGAACCAGTGAGGAGCTGGGCCGGCTCTGATGCCCATTTTCGACGAAAAACTCACGAAAGCTGGAGCGGATTTCATGACTTTTCAACTAGTTCTGTCAACTCTCCTTTCCTTCCCGCAACTCTACCTCGGCCCGCACTTTTGCCAGGGCTCGCCGAATCAGGCGGGAGACGTGCATCTGGGATACGCCTATGTTCGCCGCTATCTGCGACTGAGTCAAGCCCTCGAAGAACCTCTGATGCAAAATACTGCGTTCCCGCGGAGTGAGCTGGTCCAGCCCCGGCTCCAGCGTGATGCGGTGCTCTGCCGCCTCAAAACCGTCTTCCAGCGAGCCGATCGCCTCCATCGGCGAGCGTTCGTCATCGTCATCGCCGCTGCTCAGGCGGTGATCCAGCGACAGCGAGTTGCGCGAGCGTCCGGCCTCGATCGCCTCCATGACTTCTTCCGGGGTGGCGTCCACGGCGTCGGCCAGCTCGGTCACCGTCGGGGAACGGTGATTGCTGCCCGCCAGCAGCCCCAACACCGATTCCAGGCGCATGTTCAGCTCCAGCAGCCCTCTGGGAACCTTGACCGCCCACCCCTTGTCACGGAAATAGCGCTTGATCTCACCGATGATGTTGGGAGTCGCATAGGTTGAAAGGGCCACGCCCCGGCTGGAATCAAACCGGTCGATCGCCTTGATCAGGCCGATGGAGCCAACCTGGACCAGGTCTTCAAGTTGCTCGCCGCGCTGGCAGTAGCGCCGGGAAACGCCGTAAACCAGCGGAAGATAGCGAACAATCAGCTCATCGCGGGCCCGGGAATCGCCCATCTCGTGATAGGCGTGAAGCAGCTCTCTCTCTTCGGTGCGCCGCTGGCGCGGCCTTGCTCGGGTTGGGTCCGGACAGGCAACAGTAGCGCTCATGCTTCCACCTCCATCGAATCTGCCCCCTCGCGACCGAGAGGGACTTTGACCTCTTTTTCGATAGTAAGTGGATACCCCGCCCCCAGACCACCTTCGGCGCTAATGCCCCGCCGGTGGCCTGCGCTTCCATTCAAATTCCACAATCCTGCGGAAACTTGAACCTACCCGACAATCCAGTTGCTAAACTTCCTTGCGCTAAAAGTTACCGAAGGACTCTCGGGGGGCCCTCAGACTCCCCGCCCCCCGTGGCGGCTTCAGACGATGTAATCAGTTACCGGGGCCGCCTGGGTTTGCGGCTCGCCCAGCTCGCGGTCGATCTCCGCCTCCCTGGCGGCCGCAGCCTTCCTGCCGATCTCTACGGCATTCCGGAGCCGGCCCTGCCACTCGACCTGCGATTCCTTGAGCTCCTCCGGCAGGTTGGACAGTACCGTGACCACATCCCTGCCGGTCTGGGCGCTGCGCCGCTGGGCGTATACAAGCACCGCCACCGCGGCCAGCCCCGCCACCATTCCCAATCCTGACATGAACCTTCCCATTATTATCCTCTCTCCCTCTGCCCCGACCACAGCGAGGCAATCGCCTCAGACACCCCGGTGGAAAACCCGGCCACTTTCTTCACCGGTGTCGTGACCGCCAGCTGTACCGCCCTGGTGGTGGTCTCCACCCGGTCGGTCACGTCAACGAGCGTGCCCATCATGTCGTCCGTCTTCGCCAGCTGGCTGTTCACTTCGTCCATGGTCACCTGCAGTTTGGAGAGGAGCGGAATCACTTCTTCGTCGAGCTGTTTCAGGAAAATATTGATCCGGCCGAACGTCCCGCCGACCTTGAGCAAAACATACGCCAGCGCCAGGGCGGTTACCACCAGAAAGAAACTGAGTGCGGCTTCGAGAATCGCTGTCCAATCCATAAGGATTTTCCTCCCGTGTATTGACGGCTCCCCCTTCGTCGGGGCATCCGTATCTTAACACAGACAGTACATCCTTAGTGATCTGGCGCATCCCTGAAACCTCCAGTCTCAGTGAGGTGAAGGGCCAATATATCGTAATCGCAGAATCGATCGATATCGGGGAATACCCCTTAATGCGCAGGCGGGAAAACCCTAATAGCTCGGGAAACTCGGGTGAAACTCGGGGACACCATACTATTTTTTTGCAGGTTATTTGTTGGTTTGTCCTTTGGTACAACTACAGGTTATCTAAGAAGTCTACCAGGGTAGAAATAGCAAAATACCTGCAAAAAAATAGTAAATGAT
>JAJYIN010000036.1 GCA_021790075.1 Actinomycetes bacterium
GCGCAGCCGTTACTTGACCTTTCCCATGAACATCGGTATTGCCAGCCGCTGGCGGGCGGTTTCCCCCTTGAACAGGTCGTCCTTGCGTTCGGGGGTGTCGCCGCGCTCGCCCAGGTGCTGGCCGAACTTGTGGGCGTAGAAGCTGGAGCCCAAAAACAGTGTGTGCTTGCCGTATTTGGCGCGCACGCCGTCCACCGTCTCGTAGACTTTCGCCAGGCGCTCGATGCGCGCGGTCACCCCGAACAGGTCGGGCTGGACGATGCGGTCTTCGGACAGCTTGAAGAGGACGATGCCGGTGGAGCGGTATTCCTCGGAGTGCTTGAACAGGCGGCCAAAGACGGGCGTGAGCGCCCTGATGATCTCGTGCGGGAATGCCGTGGGGCGGGAGAAGCGCACCTCGGCGCCGGTCCCCCGGAAATCCTGGGTCTTTAAAAAGCAGATGGCCCGTTCGGCCGCCAGGTGGTAGCGCCGCGCTTTCATGGTGGCGTTCTCCACATTCTTGGAGAGCTGGGCGAAGACGAACTCCGGATCGCTGGAAGGCGGCGTGAACGTCTTCACCTTCTGGATGGAAGCATAGGTGTCTTTCTCGCCGGTCTCCAGCGGGATGACCATGCGGCCGTTCAGTTCCTGCCATTTCTCGTAAAAGGGCTTGCTGAAGCGCTGCTTCACCCACATTTCATCCCGGCGCGCAAACTGAAGCGCCGTCGTGATGCCCAGCTTGTTTAAGTAAGCCGTCGTCTGCGGTCCGATGCCCCATACTTTCTCCACCGGCATGCCATCGATGAACCGGTGGATGTCCCGCCCGGGGATCACCGTCAGGCCCGAGGGCTTCTTCCATTTCGAGGCGATCTTGGCGATGGTCTTGTTGGGCGCCAGCCCCACCGAGAAGGTGAAGCCGAAGGCGCTGTCCAGGTCTTCCTTGATGGCCTCGGCGATGCGCACGTAGGTCATCCTCAGCGGCCGCCGCATGCCGGTGATGTCGGCAAAGCACTCGTCGATTCCGTACTCTTCCACTTCGGGGGTGTAGCGGCGCACGACCCCGAAGAACCGGTTTGACAGGAGGCTATAGGTTTCGTAGTCCGACGGCAGGAAGACCGCGTCCGGGCAGAGCCGCCTCACCTCCGACAGCCGCATGGCGCGCACCACGCCGCGGGCCTTGGCCTCGTAGCTCATGGAGGCGACGATGTTGCGCTCCTTGCCGGTGATCACCGGCAGCCCCTTGAGTTTGGGGTTGCGCGACTGCTCGCAGGAAGCAAAGAAGGCGTCGGCGTCGATATGGATGACCGCTTGCGGGAAGGAGCCGATGGTGAGCGGTTTGCCGGGGCCGCGCCGGCCGCCCTGCCCGGAGCGGTCGCCACGTTCTCCTTCCGAGCCCCGGCCGCTACGCCGGCCCGCGTTGCCCCGGTCGCCGTGTCTCCTCGATTCCGGGGTTGGCTGATCTCCTGCCGCCCCGCCGGGCGGCAATGGTGTCCATCCGGGCCCGCGCATGGCTAGTATTTCCGGATAACCGCCCGCACCACGGCGGCCACGCGCAATTCCTGCTCGGGATGGATAGGGGGATACTTGCTATTTGCCGCTTCCAGCCAGACCTTGCCGCCGCGCTTGCGGTAATATTTCATCGTCCACTCATGGTCCACCTCCGCGATGATGATGTCGCCGTCCTTCTCCCGCACGCCCCGCTCCACCAGGACCATGTCGCCCGGCATGATGCCGGCCCCGGTCATCGAGTCGCCCTGCACCTTGAGCATGTAGGTGCTGTCCGGCCGGTCGACGAGGAACTCTTCCAGGCTCATCGTGTCCAGCAGCTCCTCTTCGGCGGGAGAAGGCCAGCCGGCTTCCACCGTGCCCAGCAGCGGCAGGCCCTGGAAGCCCGGTCCGGGCAGCAGCCGCCCGGTTTCGTCCCGCTCCACCAGCCCCAGCGCCACCAGGCGGTTCACCAGCTTGTAGGTAGTGCCTTTGGACTTCAGGCCCGCCATCTCCGCGATCTCGGAATGGCTGGGCATGCGCCGCTGGGCCCGGTAAAAGGCCACTATCTTGTCGAAATGTCTGGGCGTGCGTTTCATCGTGGGGCAGTGGGTGAAACATTATAGGCGTACGGACGTACGCATGTCAAGAGGCTGGGCATGTGCCCGTGATCTGAGGGCTGAATTCCGGCAGCGGCGGGATACCCGAATAAAGTTGACTTTCTACCCTTGATATGCCTCAAAGGAAGTTGACTTACTACCCTATATATGAAATAGAGGAAATGAATTGTATACTGGGGTTTCTTCTTACAGCTCTCCACCATGACCAGGCAGGATTATCAAATGATGACCATGGTGCAACGGTTGTACACAAGGCAATTCAAGACAATCATGCTGTCAAGTATTGTCCTATTGACGATCCTCGCCATCCATAACCGCTTCGTGGTGGACGACGCCTTCATTTCCTTCCGTTATTCCCAGAACCTGGCCGGCGGCAAGGGGCTGGTTTGGAACGAGGGAGAACTGGTCGAGGGCTATACCAATTTTCTCTGGACCCTGCTGATGACCATCCCTTTCTTCCTCGGCATCGACCCGGTCATTTTTTCCTGGGCCGCCGGCATCTCCATATCCGTTCTCACCCTCTGGCTGACTTTCAGGCTCGCCAGCCTCATCCTGGGGTCGCGCCACTGGGGGCTCCTGGCTACGGTGCTTCTGGGCACCAATTACTCGTTCAGCGCGTTCGCCACCAGTGGCCTGGAAACGCAGCTGCAGGCCCGCCTGTTCGTGGCCTGCGCCTATGTGGCCTGCGACCTCCTGCGGCAGGGGATCAAGGATGACCGGGTGCTGCTGCTGCTTTCCCTGCTGATCGCCCTGGTTCTGCTCACCCGCCTGGATTCCGGCATTTTTGTCGCCATCACAGGGATGTTCGTCCTCTTCCACATCCGCCGGCGGGAATGGTCCGGCCGCCTCAGGAAGGCGGCCACGCTGATCGTGCCGGCGGCATTCATCATCGGCGCCTGGCTGCTGTGGAAATTGTCTTATTACCATGACATCCTGCCCAACACGTTTCACGCCAAGGCCGCCTCCCTTTCCACCTTTGGCCTCAAGTTCTATCCGTCCTTCCTGTTGACATACTGGCTGCTGCCGTTTTTCTTCCTGGGACTGGCCTATCTATACAGATTGATAAGGAGCGCGTCCTTGCCACAGTTCTACCTGCTGGCGGCGATGACAGCGTGGGCCATGTATGTCGCCCTGGTGGGTGACTTCATGGAGTTCCGGATGCTGGTGCCCATCCTCTCCTTCATGTTCATCTTCCTGGCCTGGCTGATCAGGGAATCGACCGGCACCACGGCGCTGCGGGCCGGGATGGCCGTGGTGGTCGTGCTGGGCTCGCTGGCCCATTCCTATTCCTTCAATGGCTATTTCGAAACGGTGTTCAAGGGCCGCTATTTCGTTTCCGACTCGGTTTCGGACCTCTCGGCCGACATCACTGAGCGCCGGTTCGCCGATATCGGCAAGACCCTGGGAGAGCTGTTTGAATACAATCAGGAAGTAACGATTGCCACCGGCCCCGCGGGCGCCATCCCCTTTCATGCCGGCCTCAGAACTGTCGACATGCATGGCTTGAATGACCTGCATGTCAACCAGACGGGCTGTTTCCGTCCTTACTACCCGGTGGCGGGCCATAAACAGATAGCCACCCTCAGCCACCTGCAGGAGCAGAACGTGAACCTGGTGCTGGGTGGCTTTCCCGACCGCCTCAGGCCACACGCCGGCGGCGGACCCTACACCCTCGCCGACCTGCCGAACCTGTCGGTGGAAGCGCCGCCCGGCGCGCGCATTATCGAGGTTCCCCTGGACGAGGGAACCGTGATCGCCGTCCTGTACCTGAACGGGAAGGCGTTCATCGACGGGGCCATCGCCAGCCACGGCCTTCGCACTTATGCCATGGAGGACCAGCCGGGAGGTTCCGGTCAGCAGATTGCGCAGGACCGGCAAATGGCGCAAGATTAGCGGATGGCGCCAGTAATCTCTCTCGCTTCGATCACCGGCACAGACATGGCCATGACGGCCGCCGCCCTGGAGCGCGGCAGGCTGGTCGCTGTGCCCACGGATACCGTCTACGGCATCGCCTGCAAGCCGGAGCCGGAGGCGCTCAAGAGGCTGTATGCCGTCAAGAAGAGAGAGCCGCGGAAGCCGCTGGCGCTGGTCTTTGATGACATGGACCGGCTGATCCACACGATCACCCGGTTGCCGGCGCCCGTGTTGAACGCTGTGGAGGAGTTGCTGCCGGGGCCGGTAACCGCGGTATTGCCGCTGCCGGGAGTTCTGAGCCAGGGTCCGGCAACCGCAGTTGGTTGCGGGGGTGGCGTCGGTGTGCGGGCATTGCCGCTGCCGGCCGCCTCGCTGTTCCAGCGGCTGCCGTCACCGCTGGCGCTCACCAGCGCCAACCTATCCGGCGGGCCGGATCCGTGTTCTGTTGGCGAGATTCCTGAAACGGTTGGAGAGGCTTGCGAATTCATACTGGATGGGGGGCCGATCGCCGGATGCCGGGCTTCCACGGTGGTTGATTTGAGGCCGCTGGCAGAGGGAAAACCGGCGCGCATTCTCCGGGAAGGGAAAATGCCGGCGGACCGGATCGCGGATCTCATCGGCCCGGTGGAGGAGTGAGCGCTTACAGCAAACTGAGCTTGTCAGTTGACATTCCCCGCTTCGCCCGGCGGGCTGCACAGTAGTAGAATCCTGACATGGGCTTTTCCCCTGTCTCCATCCTCTACGTCTGTACCGGCAATATCTGCCGCAGCCCCCTGGCCGAGGCGCAGCTGAGGCAATACGCCGCCCGGCGGGGCGTCGCCGGCCGTCTCGACATCGCTTCGGCCGGCACGCACGCCTGGGAGGGCAACGCCGCCACGCCGGAGGCCCAGGAGGCCGCCCGCCGCTGGGGCCTGGACCTCTCCGGCCACCGGGCGCGGGCGGTGCGCGAGAGCATCCTGCGTAAAAGCGACATCGTCCTGGCGGCCGCCCGTGAGCACCAGGAATGGCTGCTCCGCGAATTTCCCGGGCATGAAAATGCGATATACTTGGCGCGGCTGTTTCCCCGCCGGCTTCGGGCCGAGCCGCCGGCGGAAACCGACATCCCGGACCCCATCGGGAAAGCAGTGGAATACTATGCGGAAGTGCTCAGGTTGCTCGAACCCACGCTCCCCGATATCATCAGCGGCGTCCTTGAGGACGTGACACCAGAAGGAGCCAAATGAAGCTTGCCCTGGCGGCGGACCACGCCGGAGTGGAACTGAAACAGAAGATCATCAAACGCGTTGAAGCGGCCGGACACAAGGCCCTGGACATGGGCACCAACACCACCGAAAGCGTCGACTACCCCGCTTACGCCGTCGAGGTGGCGCAGGCGGTTTCAGCCGGCAGCGCCGACCGGGGCGTGCTTGTCTGCGGCACCGGGCTCGGCATGTGCATCACCGCCAACAAGATATCCGGCATCCGCGCCGTCGGGCCCTGCACTCTGGAGCAGGCCGAGATGAGCCGCCGCCACAACGACGCCAACATCCTCTGCCTGGGCCAGCGCTCCCTGGATGAGGAACTGGCGCTGGCCATTCTCGACGTCTGGCTGGAAACGCCGTTCGAAGGCGGCCGGCATTCCCGCCGCCTCGGCCTGATCAGCGACCTGGAGAAGAATTGGCCCGCTCAAAGGTAGAACCGAAAACCCAGTCCGAGTTCCGCCAGCCTCTGAAGGAGGCCGACCCGGACCTGGCCGGCCTGCTACACAAAGAGCTGGCCCGCCAGCGGCATACCATCGAGCTGATCGCCTCCGAGAACTTCACCAGCCGGGCCGTGCTGGAAGCGGGCGCATCGGTGCTTACCAACAAGTATGCCGAGGGCTATCCAGGCGCCCGCTACTACGGCGGCTGCGAGGTCGTTGATGAAGTAGAGAATCTTGCCATCGACCGCTGCAAGCAGCTGTTCGGCGCCGAACATGTCAACGTCCAGCCCCACAGCGGTTCCACCGCCAACCAGGCGGTTTACTTCGCGGAGCTGGCCATGGGGGACGGTATCCTGGCCATGAAGCTGGACCAGGGCGGCCACCTCACGCATGGAATGAAGATTAACTTCTCGGGGCGCCTCTATCACGTGCACAGCTACGGCCTCGACCGGGAGACGGGGCGCATCGATTACGAAGAGGTCGAGCGGCTGGCCAGGGAGCATCAGCCGCGGCTGATCGTGGCAGGCGCCAGCGCCTACCCGCGGGAGATCGATTTTGCCCGCTTCGCCGGCATCGCCGCGAGCATCGGCGCCAGGCTGATGGTTGACATGGCGCACATCGCCGGCCTGGTGGCGGCCGGGCTGCATCCCGACCCGGTGGCGGTGAGCGATTACGTTACCACCACCACGCACAAGACGCTGGCCGGTCCGCGCTCGGGCGTCATCATCTGCAGGCAGAAATACGCCAAAGCCATCGACAAGGCCATCTTCCCGGGCCTCCAGGGCGGCCCCCTGGTGCACATCATCGCCGCCAAAGCGGCCTGCTTCAAGCTGGCGGCAACCGCCGAGTTCCGCCGCCGCCAGCAGCAGACAATCGCCAACGCGGCCCGCCTGGCCCAGCGCCTGCAGGAAGGCGGCATCCAGCTCATCTCCGGGGGCACCGACAACCACCTGATGCTGGCGGACCTGACCAACATCGGCATTACCGGCATCGAGGCCGAGAACCGGCTGGAAGAAGTCGGCATCACTGTCAACAAGAACGCCGTCCCCTTCGATCCGCTGCCGCCTACGGTCACCAGCGGCATCCGCATCGGCACGCCGGCCGTCACCAGCCGCGGCTTTGAGGAGCCGGAGATGGACGAGGTGGCTGAGATCATGCTGGCGGCCCTCCATGCCGGCGCCATCACCGCCGCCGGGGAAAAGGCCCTCAAGCGGAGGGCCGACGAACTGCTGGCGGGCTTCCCTCTCTATCCGCACCTGTAACCGGTCCCAACCGCACGTCCTTCATTTTCCATGAACGCGCCGGTTCTGATGGCCGGTTTATTCCCCGTGATTTCCCGGATATATGCAGGAACATTAATATGCAGCCGTATCTTGTAAGATTTTCCAAAATCTGTATAATTGTGCCTACCAAGAAACAGGCTGGGCCGCGATCAGCGGTTCCCATTGCCGGCAGGGGGGTGCCAGGACTGGAGTCCGGGGTTTTTTCTTCTCAAGAATCTTCCCATTAAACGGTCCTGGCGGGCGTAAAGGAAAGTTCATTGCGTTATTCTCCCAATCCGGATTTCGGCTTCTCTGTCTGAGGAGGGGAAGTATTGACAAAGCTGTCCTTGATCCTGGGTCTGACCGTTTTTCTCGCCGCCGGAATTATCCTGGGCACGGCCGCGGTTTCCGCGAGCGCCGGAGCCGCGGCGGCCTCCTCGCGGGCTGCCGCCACCACGGCGGCCAGCCCGGCGGCCCCCATGATCCCCACGCCCAAGACCTATTTCTTCACCTGGTATGATTCCAAACCCGCCGACAGCATGAACGGCGACTGGATCGTCGTGGGTAACCTGGAAGACTACGCCGCCAGCGTCCTGGTCTATTTCGGCGACGAAACCACCCCGCGCGAATCCTTTACGCTGGGAGCAAAGGGCCGCCAGACTGTCGCGTGGGACAACACCATGGGCGGGCCGGTGAAGGTCATTTCGACAAGCGGCGCCGCGCTGGCAGTCACCCAGCGGGTCATCTACCGTGACAGTTTCAACGAGGTCGCCGCCATCGAGCAGAGCAACCTTGACACCAGCTATAACTTCACCTGGTACGATTCCCTGCTGGCCAACGGCATGATGGGCAACTGGCTCCTGATTGCCAACGAGGACATCTCGGCGGCCCAGGTGGACGTCTTTATCGGAGCCGGCCGGAAATACACGTACACGCTGGCCCCGGGGCAGTCGATCACGCCGTCCTACCCGGGCGTCATGGACGGGCCGGTCCGGGTGGTCAGCAACGGGCCGAAGATAATCGCTTCCCAGCGGGTGCTCTACAAGGGCAGTTTCAATGAGGTCATGGGTTTCCCGTCGAGCCGCCTGGATTCCATCTATTTCTTCACCTGGTACGACATGACCGGAGACATGCATGGCAACTGGGTGCTCATCGCCAACAATAACGACACTACGGTTCACGCGCAGGTCTATATAGGCGATGACCCCCGTCCCCGCGGCACCTACGCCATCACTCCCCACCAGAGCGCCACCCCCACCTACCCCGGCACGATGGACGGCCCGGTGCGGGTGGTATGCACCGACTGCGCCGACGGCCAGAACATCATGGTCAGCCAGCGGGTTCTCTACAAGAACTCGTTCGAGGAGGTTCAGGGAACGCCGCCGGCCGGCCTTGATAACCGCATGTATTTCGGCTGGTATGATTTCACGCCCGTGGATGGCGTGGCCGGCGACTGGCTCCTGATTGCCAACCAGGCGGCAGGCGATGCCGCCGTGGATGTCTACATCGGCGATTCGCTCGAGTCCAAGGCAACCTACACGATCGGGGAAAGAGGCCGGGAAACGCCCGAGTACCTTGGGGTCAGGGGCGGCCCTGTGCGCGTGGAAAGCCGAGACGGGAAGCCGCTGCTGGCCAGCCAGCGCGTAATCTACAAGGACAGTTTCAACGAGTTGCTGGGGCTGACCAGGAAGGATACGGGCCAGCCGTTGCCGGAAGCCCCCCAGCTGCGCCTGTACCGGCTCAATACCTACTGGGCCAGCGCCGCCGACTACGAGGCGCGGAAACTGTCCGTGTCCATGAGGATTGCCGACAATGGCGCCGGGACCGCGTACGGCACCACCGTTACCGGGCTCACCGCCACGAACGGCGTCCGCGCGCTGACGACCGTGCCCCTTTCCCTGGGTGACCTGCCCGGCAACGGCGGCTACAAGAACTTCACCGTCCAGTATTCCATCCCGCCGGACGTTACCACGTTCAGCACCGGCATCGACGTCCAGTGCGAGGACAGCTCGGGCGCCCGGTGCTCCTATCCCTGAGCCGGGCGGCTGCTGAACCCGGCGGAACCGTAACCGCAACGGGGGGCATGCGTGGCCCGGAAGGATTAGAAAACCAGCGGCAGCATCGCCAGCAGCGCCAGGGTAGGATAATAGCTGGCCTTGTTGAAGTAGGCCGACGATTGCTCACTGGTGGGATTTGCCGCCAGTTCCACCGCCGGAATGAGCATTGACATCATGCCGGCGGCGGCCAGGATGATCCGGGAAAGCGCCGGCAGGGGCATGATCAGCGTGAAGCCGGTGGTCACGAAAGCGCCCACCAGGATTGACCAGGCCGAGACGCGGTTGCCGAAGACGGTGGCTACCGTGCGGATGCCCACGCGGCTGTCCGAAGCAAGGTCGGCCAGATCGTTCGAAAAGTTGCGCCCGTAGATCTCCCATAGGGCCAGGAAATAGAACAGGTAGACCGCATCCCGGTTAAGCGGGGCCACCGCCAGCCAGCCAGCCAGCCCCCCCAAGCCCACCATCGCCCCGGAGACGAAGGTCTTCATCCAGGTGATTCGCCTGAGGGCGCAGTAAAACGCCTCCAGCGCGACGCAGCCGGCAAAGGCCAGCAGGCAGGCGGGGCTGAGCAGCAGGGCGATAGCGGCGCTCAGCAAACCCAGGCTGGCGATCCAGGCGAGCGATGCCTTCAGGGAGACGTCGCCCCAGGCGAGCGGGTGTTTTCGCACCGCCACACCGATGTCGTTGACGTCCCGCTCAGATTTGCCATATTTGAGGGACTCGCGGTCGACGCGGTGGTCGAGGACGTCGTTGAGGGAATAGACCGCGAAGTAGCCGCAGGTGGCCGCCACAAGCCCCAGGATCATCACCCGCGGCGCCGGCAGGGCGGCGCCGGCGATGATCGCTCCCATGGCCGGCTGGGACAGGGAGAGGAAAGTGTGTTTGCCGCGGGCCAGGTCGTAGAAAAGGCCTGGATAACTCCGCTTGAGCGCCACTTCCGTCATGTCCTCTGATACCCTTCAGGGAAGATTCTGTAAACCTTTGGCCGCTCTTGGGGCGGACGCGCAAAACCACAGGGGGTAATCTCAATACTTCTTCAACTTCTTATAAGCCGGCGCAACTTGACTTATAGAGTGCTCGAAGCTACTTTAATGGTACCCCCAGTCGCGTCACTTCCCATATTGGAAACGGTCCCGCGGGGCCTCATTGATAAAACCGTATAGCTGGCTGGAAGCGATCCGATGACGAGCGCCCGCGGTTCCCAGATTCCGGACTTCCACCAGCCGACCATCCACTAGGAGAAAAAAGAGATGAGGAAACTGCTTTCCATTCAGGCGCTGCTGGCGATGACCCTGCTTGCCGTGATCGTCCTCGCGCCATCGGCGTCGGCCGGGATGAACACCGGGGGCGGCAACTGGACCTGGGTCAACCCCTCTCCCCAGGGGAACACGATCAATTCCATGTCTTTCATCAATACCAGCACAGGGTGGGTAGCCGGCGGCGGCGGCCTGGTCATGAAGACGACTGATGGCGGCAGCAGCTGGGCGAATCAGTCACCGTCCACTTCCTGCGTGGGCGCCACCGGCAGCGGCTGCAACCTGAGCGGCGTCAGTTTCATCGACGCCAGCAATGGCTGGGCAGCCGGTGATTATGGCACCATTTATCACACTACTGACGGCGGCGCCACCTGGACCCCCCAATCGTTGCCGGCGCCATACACCTCGTATCCCCTTGACGCGATCGTATTCACCAGCGCCAGCAACGGCATCGCGCTCAGCTCGGGGGGTTGCGGCCTCTCAGGCGGCGTCTGGAAATGCAACGGCTATGCCTTTTACACGAACAACGGGGGCGCCAACTGGTACCCCTCGAACCAGGTCACGGGCACGGCCAGCGGCCCGGTCAGCAACCTGACTCTTTACTCGCTGCATATGATCTCGGGCACTACCGGCTTCGCTGTGGGCGACCAGGGCGCCATCTACAAGACGACCGACGGCGGTGTCAACTGGTCGTTGGTGGCGCCGCCGGGGGGAACGGGCACAGATACATTCCTGGGCGTTTATTTTTCCGACGCCGGAAACGGATACATCGTCGGCCAGACCGCCGGCGGGGCCGGCCGCCTCCTGAGGACCACTAACGGCGGCGCCAGCTGGACCGCGAATACGACGGCGATAGCCACCCCCCTGGAGGCCTTGAGGAAGACAGGGGGCACCGTGGTGGCGGCCGGCGCCGGCGGCACTATCCTCGCGGGCGCCGACAGCGCCAACGTCGACACCCTGGCGGCCAATCTGAACGCCGGCGCGGTTAGTTCCGGCACCACCAGCGAACTGAGGGCCCTGACTTTCCCCGGCGGCGGTGCTTCTGGACTTGCCGGCGGCGCCGCGGGCGCGGTCACCCGGACTGTCAACGGCGGGGCCTCATGGTGGCTCGCGGCAGGCGGCAACGCCATCTCCATTTTCGGCTCCAGTTTCATCGGCGCCAACACCGGCTGGGAAGCCGGCAACAACGGCATGGTGCTCAAGACCACCGACGGCGGCGCCACGTGGACAAACGACAACGCCGGCATCCCTGCCGATGTGAGCCTGCGCGGCATCCAGTTCCTTAACGCCAGTACCGGTTTCGCCGTGGGATTCCAGGGAACCTACAACCACGATACAGGCACTGGCGTTGCCTACAAATATAATAGCGGCACCTGGTCCCCCATCTCGCTTCCGGGAAGCCCCACGTACATGAGTTCTGTCCACATGACCAGCGCCACCAGCGGCTGGATGGTCGGCCTGGGCGGCAAGATCTACCGGACTGCGGACGGCTCCAACTGGACGCTGGACAACTCCGGCGTTGGCAGTAACTTCGATGTCAGTGGGGTTGACGCCACCAATGCCGCCAGCGACGGCTGGGCTGTGGGGCAGCAGTTCAACGGCCACCAGGCCAAGGCATCGGCAAGCATCTCAGGCGGCGCCGTCACCAGCGTTGCCATCACCGACGGCGGCACCGGCTACACCTACGTTCCCACCGTCATTTTTTCAGCGCCACCGAACGGCGGCACCACTGCCACCGGCACGGCCACCATCTCGGGAGGCGCCGTCACCGGGGTGACCATCACCAACCCCGGCAGCGGTTATACAACGTCCCCAACTGTTGCGTTCCTGAGTGTCGGGGTGCTGCTCAAATACAGCGGCGGCAGCTGGACATTGCAGCCGGCCGGAGCATCGTTCCTGGATAGCATCGATATGGTCGACGCCAGCACCGGTTACGCCGCCGGCAGCGGGGGCAAGGTCTACAAGACAACCAACGGCGGCACTAATTGGAACCTGCTCAGCACCGGGACGACCCGGGTGCTGGCCGGTGTTTCCTTTTACGACGCCAACAACGGTTTTATCGCCGGCGGCGACATTACAGGCGGCGGGGTGATGAAGACGACCGATGGCGGCAGCCACTGGGCCGTCGAGCCGGTGGGCACCAATATCTCGTTCTATACGCTGTCACTGGCTTCCAGTCCCGCTCACGTCGCCTATGTGGGCGGCGGCAACGGCGCGGTGCTCAAATACAGCACGGCGCCGGTGATCAGCAACCTGACCCCATCGGGTTGGCAGACGGCGAGTAACCCCACAATCAGCGCCGACTTGACGGATAATTCCGGCAACGGCATGGACACCAGCACGATCAGCGTCACCCTGGACGGGGCGCCACTCGCCGGTTGCACCGTGAACCCCAATACGAGCACCTCTGCGCATGTGTCCTGCCCGACTTCGGGCCTCAGCAATGGAAACCATAGTTTCCAGATCTCGGTACAGCAGCTGAACACAGGCGATACCGGCACCGGTTTTGGCAGTTTCGGCGTCGAGCTGGGCTATTACTGGACCTGGTACGACCAGTCGACACCCGGTACCGCGGTCTGGATCCTGGCGGCCAATCCGGCGGGGGCGAGCCAGAACGCCTGGTTCGATCTCTGGATCGGCGGCCAGAAACAGGTCCTGTCGCCTCTGTCTGGTCATCAGCCGGGTGAGGTGCCGCCTGGGACGACAGCGTTTTATTCTTACCCCGGCCTGATGGACGGACCGGTAGTCCTGGGG
>JAJYIN010000037.1 GCA_021790075.1 Actinomycetes bacterium
CTGTCCCGTGCGCAAGGTCGTCAAGACGGGTGCCGGGGCAGCGTTGATGGGGGACGGGAAACTGGCGGCGAGGATCGTGGCGGCGATGACGGCGGCGGTGCCGGTGCCGGTGACGGCCAAGATCAGGTCAGGCCTGGGCGAGGTGAACGCAGTGCCGTTTGGCCGGAAACTGGCCGCAGCGGGAGCGGCGGCGGTTTGCATCCACCCGCGGCTGGCGGGCCAGGGCCTCAAGGGCAGGGCCGACCACGGTATTACCCGGAAGCTGGCGGAGGAACTCGACGTTCCCGTAATCGGCAGCGGCGACATCGACAGCCCGGCCGCGGCCGCGGCGCTGCTTGAGGCCGGCTGCGCCATGGTCATGGTCGGCCAGGCGGCGCTGGGAAACCCCTGGATCTTCGCGGACCTGCTGGCGGGCCGGGAGCCCGGGCGGCGTCCAATTTCAGAGGTGCTCGCGGAAATGAGCCGGTTCAATGCCGACCTGGTGGAGGAAGTTGGCCCAGACAGCGCCGCGCGCGCCATGCGCAAGTTTTACGGCTGGTACTTAAAGCCGTTCAAGCCGGACCCGCAACTGCGGGACGGGCTCAGGCGGGCGGCCGGCTTTGAAGAGGCGGAGGCCCTGATCCGGGAAGCTTTCTCTCTGGATTGAAGTGGTCAGCGCCGGAAATTCGCCAGTCAGCTTCCCCGGTGCTGCGCGTAGATCGCCGCCGCCTTAGCGTCCAGCTGCTCTTCCTGCCGCTGCTGGTTCTCAAAATCATTCCGGAGAGGGGTGATCGTGGTTTGCAGCCAGTAATCCAGGTCGTGGCTGTTGCCGGCGATTTCGCCCAGTTTCGCCTGGATCTGCTGGGCCACGGTCTGGGCCCGTCCCTGATCCCCGGCGGCGGCCGCGTCCGCCATCTGGCTGGAAAGCTCCGCCAGGTCCGCATGGCTGCCGGCCGCCTCGGCCAGCCAGCCGAGGAGTTCGAAGCCGTTGCTGTTGTATGCATCCTGAAGGCGCTGCTGGACGGAGCGCAACGAGGCGGCTACCTGGTCCAGCTCCGCCCGGGCCGCGGACGGGTCGGACTGGACCTTGGCGTCGGCCACCTGAAACTGCCCCAGCAACCGGTCCAGGTCCTGGTCGGCCTGGAAGACGGTGGCGCCGTTCCCATATAGAAGTTGCAGCTGGCCAAGCGTCTTGGTCAGCGTCTGCGCCTGGGCGGTCCTCAAATCCGCCGCCTGCTGCTTGCTGGAGAGGTAATCCCGGTACCAGGACGGCAGCCGCCAGTAATTGGCGGCGGCGCCGGCGTCATTGGCGGCGGCGCTGCTTTCCTGCTGGGCCTGGGCGACCAGCGGCAGGGCGGCGGCCACTGCGTCCCGGGCCTGGCTGATATTGTCCTGCGAGCCGAAGGCGGCCGCGGACATGGCGGCGGGCAGCACTTGCGAGATGTACTGATTGGAGGTATCGATATGGGCGTTGGCGCTCGAGAGCCTGGCATCGGCACGCATTTCCTGGACCCGGGGCAGCGCGAACCAGCCGGCGGCGGCCACCGCCGCCACCCCCAGGGCTATGACGATCAGGCGCAGCCTCACCGATGGTCCCTTCCCTTAGAATCTGTCTTAAAAGGTTGTTCGTTGCGAGGTCGAGCGAAAAGGCCATGGGCAAGGACGCAGGAGGAAAAAGCCCGCAGTCGTACTTGCAGGCACGTTGAGGACTTTTTGCTCCGAGGACGCCGCCCACGGCCTTTGCAGCCGACCGCAGCAGGACATGCCTTTTGAGATAGATTCTTATTGTGAGAGCACATAATTCCGCCAGTCCTGCTCGAACTGGTCCCAGCTGACGCCGAGCACCGTACGCCAGGCCTGGTCTACACGCTGGTCCTGGCTGCCGGCGCCATCGGGCTTTTTAAAAGCCTGCAGCAGGCTCAGCACCTTGTCATTACCGTACTGCTTTTCCAGGTAGGCGACCGCGGTGTCGGCTTCCTCGTATGCCAGGGCGGCGGCGTCGGTGTTGAGCAGCACATCGAAACCGCTTGGTTGATAAAGATCCCTGAGTGAGGGGCTGAAGGACCCGCCTCCGCTCAGCTTGTCCTTGAGCAGCGACACCGTATTCTCGCCGGCGACGTAATCCGCCAGGCCTTCCAGCAGAAAGGGAGGAGTATTGTCGCCGGTCAGGGGAAAGAGGGCCACATGGGTAAGCTCGTGGCCAACCATCTTGCGGTTGTATCCTGGCACCGAAGACGCGGTTTCCTGGAAGAGGTCGGCCGCGATGATGATTTCGCCTCCCTGGCCGGCGGAGCCTCCCAGGTCACGCGAGGCGCCGCCGGTCCACTCCTGCCACTTGCCCGGAAACGCCAGGTCGATCTGCCCCTTGTCGTCGAACACCTTGACCGGCACCTTGGGCAGGTTGGTGCCCGGCAGCGTCGCCACCAGGCGCGGGTAGGCGGCATCCAGATAGTCCCGCACCCTGGTGGCGGGGTCCTCGGAGCCGGGATGATACATGACCAGGGCATGATCGCCGCTGACGACGCGCACAGTGCCCAGGTCCCAGAGCTCGGCATCGCTGGGCTTGCCCAGGGCCGCCTGTGAGGCGTCGCCGGAGAGTTTCCAGCCATCCTGCCGCTTGACGAGATAAAAGGCGGCGCGGCGCGGCTCCGGCAGCGCGCTGAAGCTGCCCTGGAAACGGTAAGAGATGTCCACCTTGGCGGTGATGGTTCCAGGAGCGCCGCCGGCCCGGGAGACCAGCCGCACCTGGTACTGGGCAAAAGGCACGTCCTGGACCCGGTCGAGAAATTCCTGCTGCCGGCGGACGAAATCCGGGTTTTGGGGATCGAGGACCGAGGCCAGCTGATTGCGGTCCTTGGCGGTGATGGCGCCACCGTAAGTATCGAGCACATTTTGAATCTCGTCGCCGGCGCCGGCCGTCGATGCCGCGGTCGTCGGCGTTGCCCAATCGGTGTTGGGAGGCGCGGCCAGGCAACCGGTCACCAGCAGGCAGATGAGGAACAGCACCGGCAGCATCAGCAGGGCGGCGGTCTTGCGGGTCAGAGTGATTGCGGTCATGCGGGGATAAGTCATGCGGCCCGGCCGGATTTTTCCGGGGGTGCTTTCGGCTTCCTGAGCAGTTTCATCAATTGTGCGGTAGTCCTGGTGTTCAGCACCGTCTCGCGCCGGACCCAGCCGCGGCGGGCCGTGGCCACGCCGTAACCGAGCTCCAGGCCGCCGGCGCTGTGGGCGTCGCTGTTGATCACCAGCCAACAGCCGGCATCCTGGGCGGCGCGGGCATTCTGGTCGCTCAGGTCCAGCCGCGAATAATGGGCGTTGATCTCCAGGGCGGTGCCGGTGCGGGTGGCCAGCTCGATGATCTCATCGATGTCGACCTCGTACGGCTCGCGCTTGTTGATGAGGCGGCCGGTGGGATGGCCGATGGCCCGGACGTGGGGGTTCTCCATCGCGGCCCGGATCCGCTTCATGATCTGCTTTTTTCCCTGGCCGAAACCAGAATGTACTGAAGCTGTCACAAAGTCAAGGCGGGCCAGCAGGTCGTCGCTCAGGTCAAGCGTGGCGTCTGCCTTTACATCGCATTCGACGCTGGTAAATATGTGGAAATCATCAAATTCCAGGTTCAGTTCTTCTATCTCCTTAAGCTGCTGTTCCAGTTTCTTGGGGGTGAGCCCTCTGACCATTCCCATGGACTGGGTATGGTCGGACATGGCGATGTACTTATGGCCCAGTTCCCGGGCGGCGGCAGCCATGCCGGCGATGCTGGCCTGGCCGTCGCTCCAGTCGGAATGGACGTGCATGTCGCCGCGGATATCCCCGGGCTCGATCAGCCGGGGCAGGCGGTGCCTGGCGGCCGCCTCGATCTCGCCGTTGTTCTCGCGCAACTCCGGGGGGATGTAATCCAGGCCGAGCAGTGCGTAAACCTCGGCCTCGGTGGCGCACTTGTGCACCTTGCCGGTTTTTGTTTCCTCGACGCCGTACTCGCTCACCTTGAGATCCTTGGAGATGGCCAGCTCCCGCAGGGCGACGTTGTGCGCCGCCGAGCCGGTGAAATGCTGCAGCAGGTTGCCGTAGAGGTCGTGGGGAACGACCCGCAGATCGATCTGCAGCCCCGTATGCGTGCGGATGGAGCATTTCGTCGGCCCCTGGCCGATCACTTCAGCCACCATGGGCTGGCGGCTGAAGGCTTCAGTGAGCACATCCGGTTTGGTGGCGGTGGCGATGATGTCCACATCCTTGACGGTTTCCTTCATGCGGCGAACGCTGCCGGCATATGTGACGTTGCGGGCCTCAGGGAGCCCCTTGAGGATCTCCACCGCCTCTTCGGCGATGGGGAGCGCCTCGCCCAGCAGCACCCGCGCGCTCCTGGACTTGAACCTCCCGATTGCCTTGAGGATGTTGTCCTGGGCTTTCTCTCCCAGGCCGGGAAGCCCGGCGATGTCACCGCGGCGGGCGGCGGCCTCGAACTCGTCCAGGGAGGAGATGCCCAGGGCTTCCCAGATCTTGCGGGCGGTCTTGGGGCCCACGCCCTGCATCTTCTGGACGAAGACGAGGTCGGAGGGAAAGCGCTTCTTGTACTCCTCCAGTTCCTTAAGCCTGCCGGTCTTAAGCAGTTCCTCGATCTTGGCGGCGATCTTCCCGCCGATGCCGGGCAGCTCCTGGAGCCCGCCTTCCGCCGCGATTCTGGCGATGGAGGCGTTGGTCTCGGCGACACGGGCGGCGCCGTTGGCGACAGCGATGGTCTTGTACTTGTTCTCCCCGGCCAGCTCCATCATGCTGGCCAGCATGTCCAGCGTGGCGGCTATTTCGCGGTTGGACATCATTTGGTTATTCATACCCCTTTGCTGAAGTTAAGAGCCTATTTCGATAGGCGTATTCTGCTGCGGCCGGCTGCAAAGGCCATGGGCGGCGTCCTCAGAGCAAAAAGTCCTCGACGTACCTACAGGTACGACTGCGGGCTTTTTCCTCCTGCGTCCTTGCCCATGGCCTTTTCGCTCGGCCTCGCAACGAATTACCTATCGAAATAAGGCTCTAAGTCTTGGTCGGGCATCCGGCTCGCGAAGCCGCTGTACCACCGTATCTCCTGCAGCGCGAAAAAAGGTATTGCCGAGACCCTTGGCCGCAGCACGCGAGCCGCTCGGGAGCTCCCTAGGCTCCCCCATTCGCGCCCCAGACGTTTTCCCAAAGAAACCGGTTGCGCGCTCAAGAGGGTCGCTACGGGAACTCCCGAGCGCCTTTTGTGCGCCGGGGGGTTAATAGGGCCTTGTCCCTAGGGAAAGCTCCGCTGGCCCTTTCGGTCAGAGACTGAAAAACAAGGCGGCCCTCAGACCACCATCTCATATATCTTCCTCGTTTCCTCCGCTGTCTTTTCCCAGGTAAAACCGGCGGCCCGCGCCAGCCCCTTCTCGACCAGATCCCGACGCAGGCTGCCGGAGCCAAGCACCATCGCCAGCGCCCCGGCCAGCTCGGCGGGGCTGGTTGGGTCTACCAGCACGGCGGCGTCGCGGACCACTTCTGGAATGGAAGTCGTACTGGATGTGACCACGGGGGTGCCGCAGGCCATCGCTTCCAGCGGCGGCAGGCCGAATCCCTCATAGAGAGAGGGAAACAGAAGCACTTCCGCCAGCGTGTAGAGCGCCGGCATGTCGGCGTCATGGACGTAGCCGGCAAAGTCCACGCCGGTCATCTCCAGGCCGGCGAAAGCCTCGTCCGGGCCTACCCGGCAGTAATCCACGCCGGTCACCACCAGTTTCAGGTCGGGACGCACCCGGCGCAGGTCGCCATATGCCTTGATGGCGGTACTGATGTTCTTGCGCGGTTCGGTCGACCCCACCGCCAGGATGAACCGGTGGGGAAGCTGGTAGCGCCGGCACACCGCCTCGAGGACATCCTCGTCGGTCACGGGCCGGAAAGCCTCGCCGACACCGTTGTGGACGACGCTCACCTTTTCCGGCCTGATGCCGCTCCATTCCACCAGGTCCAGCTTGGAAAAATCCGAAACAGTGATGATGTGGTCGACTTCCCGCACCCGGGAGAGCAGCCGCCGCTCGTAAAGCCTGGCCCGCACAGGGCGGTAATAGTCGGAAGCAAGCCTGATGAGAATGATGTCATGAAGCGTCATGATACTCGGGCAGGGCAGCCTCCCGGGACTGGGAAGCCCCATGTCCCGGGGCGAGTGGTAAATGTCGATGCGGCTGCGCGCAAGTTCCTCCGGCAGCCGATATTCCTTATACAAGAGGTTGGCGGCGCGCTCGGCGTAGGAGATGTCATGGTAGGAGCCCCCCGCCATCCGCTGGTCCCGTCCGAACAATATCACCGTATCCCCATGATGCAGGCGGCGCAGGTGCTGGACGAGTTCGTGGGTGTATGTTGAGGTTCCGGTCCGGTGGAACAGAAGCGGCAGACCCTCGATTCCGATTCTCATGACAAAGAATCTACCTTAAAAGGCTGTTCGTTGCGAGGCTGAGCGAAAAGGCCATGGGCAAGGAATTGAGGAGGAAAAAGCCCGCAGTCGTACCTGTAGGTACGTCGAGGACTTTTTGCTCCGAGGACGCCGCCCACGGCCTTTGCGGCCGGCCGCACCAGGGGATGCCTTATATGGACCTCCCTCATTGCAAAGAAGTTCCCGGCAGACTGGGTCTGGATTGCACCCATATATCCGGCCTGTTTAAGCGAGGAATTTTTCATCCTCTGGCCCTGATGGAATCTGCGCGCCTCCGCCTCACCATTTGATCGGCCGATAAAGCGGCACGTCAGTGCAGGGTCTGCACGTCCTGCTGTTCGATAGTTTTTAGGGGCACAAACCGCATGTCGGGTCTTCCTGCCACCTCGCAGATCGCCTCGGCATCGTTTTGATCGTTTTTTGATCTTTTTAGGTATGGTTTTACAAACTGCGGACTCATAAGCCTTACCTCGTGGCCGAGTTTTATCAGCTCTCTGGCCCAATAGTTGCTGGAGCCTTGGGCTTTCATCCCGATCAGACAGGGAGTCAGATTGGCAAAGAAGGGAGGAACCGCCTTCCTCGCCAGCCGCTTCCTTAATACTGTTTTTCCTTTCCCATCAACACCATGAACCTGAAAAACATTCTTTGCCAAGTCGAGACCTGCTGTTGTAACCTGCACCTGGACTCCTTTCCTCCTCGTGACTAGTGGGAATTACATTCGCCACTATGGCACATAGATGCCGCCGATGAGAGGGAGGAGTCCATTACATCATTAGATAGATTCTAAATCCTACAGATTCATAAGGGCCGGTAACAAGGGTCTGCAGGAAACGGCTTCAGGGAGTGGAAGTAATTGGCTCAAAAGAGGCAATTCTTTTAACACTATTTTTACAGGTTGCCATTGCGGAATTGCGAGGGCATCCTTAAAGTAGAAGGGCTTCCGGGTCGGGGGCCGAAGGCCTTTACAGATGGCGGGTCAGATGGTCGTTTTCAGGGGGAGAATCAGGTACGTAATAGGTGTGACTGCCCTGGCGGTGCTGAGCCTGGTCATGGTTTTCTTTTTTCTGCCTGCCTTCCGTGGCGAGACTCCTCCCCCAAAAACCATTGGCAACGACCATGTCGTCTCCGGCTCCGGCTTTAAGAGCGGCAGTCAGGACGGAACCAGCGTAACCCTGGGCGGGTCGGCCGGTTCGCTGGTGTTGGATCTCGCCGAGGCGCGCCCGCAGGGCGATTACACCTCCGATCCGGTCAAGGCCGATTACGCCTTTAATGCGCTGGGGCTGCACTGGCTGGCCCAGGTTCCGGCGGGGGCCGCCGTGAACGCGGAAGTCCGTTTCAGCCAGGACGGCAAGCAGTGGGGTGACTGGCAGCCCGTGCCGGTTGACGATGCCGATGTTCCCGATAATATCGCGGAGACCAAGTCGGCCGGCGAGACCATCGGCCAGCTCGTGTATGCCGACCGGGCCCGATATTTCCAGTACCGCCTCGATTTGACCAGCAACCCGGCCGGCCAGTCGCCGGTGGTCAGCCGGCTGACGGCCAGTTACATCGACGCCAAGGGCTACCATCAGAAGCTGCTTTCCGCGAGCACCTTCCTGAGCTGGGCCAAGTGGGCGTTTGATCCTCCGCAGGCCAGCGCCGAGCCGGGAGTGATCTCCCGGGCCCAGTGGGGCGCCGACGAATCGCTGATGACCTGGCCTCCTGAGTACGCCTTCCCCAAGAAGATTATTATCCACCATACGGTGACGATGAATTACGACCCGGATCCTGCGGCCACCGTGCGCTCCATCTACTATTATCATGCGGTCAGCCTCGGCTGGGGCGATATCGGCTATAACTACCTGGTTGACTGGCATGGCAACGTTTACGAGGGGCGCGCCGGCGGCAACGGCGTCATCGGCGGCCATGCGCTGGGCTGGAATACCGGCACCATCGGCATCTCCAACATGGGCAACTACGATGTCGCCGGAATCACTCCCGAGATGTACTACGGCCTTGCCTGGATCATGACTATCAAGGCTAACGAAAACCAGATTGATCCCTGGGGGGCCGCGCCCATGAACGGCGTCACGGTTCCCAATATTATAGGGCATCGGGATGTCAACCAGACCTCATGCCCGGGGCAGTACCTGTACGCCCAGATTCCCAACCTGCGCAATTCGGTGCACAACGGTTACGTGCCGATTCCCATCGGCAGTCATGTGCTGGCCAAATGGAATGCCCTTAACAGCGCTCCGGGAGCCCCGCTTAATTATGAACACGCCGTCCCGGGCGGCTTCGCCCAGGATTTCCAGAGCGGCCGGCTGATGAACAACACGGCGACCGGCCAGACCTGGTGGGTGCTCGGCGGCATCCTCGGAAAGTTCGACTCTCTGGGCGGCCTGAATGGCTTTCTCGGATGGCCTGCCAGCGACGAATATGGCTATGGTCCCGTCAGCATACAGGATTTTGCCGGTGGAAAGATCATCTGGCAACCCCAGACCGGCGCCTGGTCTCTCAACGGCGCCATCATGGGCCGCTACTTCACGGAAGGCGGCGCCAGCCGCTGGGGCTATCCCATTTCGGATGAGCACCCGGTGCCGGGCTATCCGGGCTATAACGAAAGCGATTTCCAGTTCTGCCGCATCTTTTGGGACGCCACCAACGGCACCGCGGAAACTTACGGCGCCATCATGCAGAAGTTCGCGCAAATGGGCGGCGCCGCCACGTTTGGGCCTCCCTCGGGTGATGAGCATGACCTTGCCGGTGTGCCGGGAGGCCGCGAGAGCGTCTTTGCCAACGGGCGCATCATGTGGACTCCCACCGTGGGGCCGCAGGCTGTCCGCGGCGCTATCGGAAACAAATACACGACGCTGGGAGGGCCTGCCGCTTACCAGGGGATGCCCGTCGGCGACGAATATGCCGCCGGCAGCGGCCGTGCCCAGAACTTCCAGCGGGCCGTCATCACTTATAGCGACTCGCTCGGCGCCCATGAGGCCATCGGCGCCATCATGGGTAAATACCTTAGCATGGGCGGACCGCCCGGCTATCTGGGCCTGGCCACCAGCGATGAGACCGACGCCGCAGGAGTGCCCGGGGGCCGGGAGAATGATTTCCAGAACGGCCGCATCTACTGGTCCGAGGCTTCCGGCACGCACGTCGTCTATGGCGGCATCCTGGGCCGCTTCCTGGAAATTGGCGGCACCGCCAGCCTTGGAATGCCTGTCACCGACGAGTACGACATGCCCGGTGTTTACCAGGGGCGGGAGAGCGATTTTGCCCGCGGCCGCATCTACTGGCATCCCGCCACCGGCGCGCACGAGGTCATTGGCGGCATCCTTGGTACCTACTTGGCCTGGGGTGGTCCGGCCGGCTACATGGGTTTGCCCATCACCGGTGAATATGACGCCCCCGGGGGAAGCGGCGCCCGCGAGAGCGATTTTGAGCGGTCCATGATATTCTGGTCGCCGAATTTCGGCGCGCATACGGTGATCGGCGCCATCATGGCCAAGTACAGGGACGTGGGTGGTTCTGCTTCCGGCCTGGGCCTGCCGGTAAGCGAGGAATACAATTACGGCTCCGGCCGCCGCAGCGACTTTCAGAATGGCTACATTTACTGGGATCCCGCGCACGGGGCCATGGTGGTGATGGGCAGCTCCGGCTCCACGACTGTCACCTCCGACGCCGCCTTTGAGGTGCACGACTCCACCGGCGCGCTCTTGACCGTACTGGCGGCGGGACAGACCGCTTCCATCAGCTATGCCGGCGGCTCCTATTTCGTGAATGCCAGCAACGGCTACAGCCACGCCGGCAGCTCTTATGTCCGCATGTACGGCGCGGGCATCATGCAGGTGACTTCCTACCATGACGTCCCGTCCTGGAATACCAGTCTGGACGACAACAGATTCCGCGGCACCATCGAGGTGCGTTATTCACCGGTTTCCAACGCCGTCTGGGTGATCGACGAGCTGCCCATCGAGTACTACCTGCGCGGCATCGGCGAGACCGGCACCGGCTCGCCCGCCGAATATTACAAAGTCATGAGCGTAGCGGCCCGCGACTACGCCCTCTGGTACGTCAACAATGGCGGCAAGGACTACGGCCATGGGCAGGAGATCTTCAACCTGAAGAACAGCCGCAACGGCAACGGTGACGACCAGCAGTACAAAGGGTATGGCCTCGAGTCCCGCTTCCCTGACCTGACGGCCGCGGTTGACGCCACTACGGGACAGGTGGTCACCTATGGCGGCAATCTGGCGCTGGCAGCCTACTTTTCCCAGAGCGACGGGCGCACGCGCTCAGCCCAGGAAGCCTGGGGCACTGCCAGCTATCCATGGCTGCTGAGCGTCCCGGATCCGGACTGCAACGGCATGCAGCTCCTCGGGCACGGGGTGGGCCTGTCTGCCTATGGGGCTCGCCAGCGCGCCATCCGCGGCGACAGCTACCAGACCATTCTCACTTACTACTACTCGGGCACAGCGGTCCAGAGCATGGATACCAACAAGCTCATCCGGGTCGCCATCATGAGGGTCTCCTGAGGGCAAGCGGACATACGAAACCCCGCTTTCTGTGATAAAATCCCTTCCCAGCCAAAGCGCCGACAGGCGCCCACTCGAGCCTTCGCCCAACCGCCAGTGTTTTCCGACTTAAAACAGCTGATTGAATACCGCGAACTCCTGCGGACCCTGGTGTCGAAAGACACCCGGTCCCGTTACAAGGGCTCCGTGCTGGGGTTCGCCTGGAACTTCGCCATCCCACTGCTGCAGCTGCTCGTCTACTGGGTCCTGTTCGGCATCATTGTCAAGGTGCACCGCCCCGCTTCCCAGACCTATCCGTTTGCCGTATTCCTGTTTGCCGGCCTTCTGCCCTGGAACTTCCTGGCCAACTCCCTCATGGCAGGCACCATGTCGGTGGTCGGCAACTCAAACCTGGTGAAAAAGATTTATTTCCCGCTCCAGGTGCTGCCGCTCACGACCGTGCTGTCACAGTTCATCAGCCTTCTGCTGGGGATGGTCGTGCTGGCCGTGGTCGTGGTCGTCTTTGGCGTCGGCCTGAGCGCGTACCTGGCGTTACTGCCGCTCATCTTTGCCGTGCAGCTGGTGTTCATCAGCGGCCTGGCCTGGCTGTTCGCCTGCACCAACGTTTTCTACCGGGACGTCGAGCACATCCTCAGCATCGTGGTCATGGCCTGGATGTACGTCACCCCGATCCTGTACCCGATCACGATCCTGGAGGGGAAGCCCGCCTGGGCCGGGCTGGTCATGCACCTGAACCCCATGACCGGCATCATCACTGCGTATCAGAGCACCATCCTCGACCATCAGATGCCCGACTGGGCCTGGTTCGGATATTCAGCACTGGCGGCACTGGCGGTCTTCTTCATCGGCTTCTGGGTTTTCAACCGCTACAAGTTCCGTTTCGAGGAAGAAGTATAGTGGCCACTCAGGATAAGGAAAAGAAGGCGTGCAAGCCGCCGGTGTCCGGCACTGCTCAAAGCTTCGCCGTCTCGCTGCGTGACGTCGTCAAGCAATACCGGGTGCGGCATGAGAAAGGGCGGACACTCAAGGAAACCTTCCTGCGGCAGCGGATCTATTCGGAGACGATCAACGCGCTGGACCACGTCAGTTTCGACGTGCCCCGCGGCATGACCATGGGCATAATCGGCAGCAATGGCTCCGGCAAGAGTACGACGCTGAAACTGATCGCCGGCACATCCAAACCCACCAGCGGCGAGGTCCAGGTTAATGGCCGGGTTTCGGCGCTGCTGGAACTGGGGGCCGGTTTCCACCCCGACTTCACCGGTCGGGAGAACGTTTTCCTGGACGGCGCCATCATGGGCCTGCCCAAAAAGGTGATCGAGGAGCGCTTTGACGAAATCGTCGATTTCGCGGACATGCGGGAATTCATCGACGCCCCCGCCAAGACCTATTCCTCGGGCATGTATCTGCGCCTGGCCTTTTCCGTGGCCGTGAGCGTCGACCCGGACATCATTCTCATCGACGAGGTGTTCGCCGTCGGCGACGAGGCTTTCCAGCGCAAGTGCCTGGAGCGCATCGACCGCTTCAAGAGTGAGGACAAGACGATCGTTTTCGTTTCCCACAGCCTGGATGCGGTCCGCAGCCTTTGCGACGGCGCCGTCTGGCTGGACCAGGGCCGGCTGCGCGCCCAGGGCTCCACCGACAAGGTGACCGATTATTACCTGGCCGCCGTCAACGACCTGGAAGAGAACCGTCTCTCGGCCGAGGCGGGATACGACAAAAATGAGCAGCGGTGGGGCACACGCCGCGGCGAGATCACGGCGGTGGAGCTGCTGGCCGCAGACGGACGGCAGCGCTACACCTACAATACCGGTGACACCATGAAGGTGCGGATTGAGTATACGGCGAAAGAGAGGCTGGGGGAGCCGGTGTTTGGCACCTCCATCCACCGCAGCGACGGCGTCCTCTGCTTCGGCACGAATACCTCCGAGGACGATCAAACACCGGACTGGCTGGAGCCGGGCGAAGGCGAGGTGCTGCTGGACATCGACAAGCTTAACCTGCTGCCGGGTGACTATTATCTTTCCGCCTCGTTCCACAACCTGGAGCAGAGCGAAACCTAC
>JAJYIN010000038.1 GCA_021790075.1 Actinomycetes bacterium
CTGAATGACCTACTAAACCAGTAGCCTGGGAAGGCTGACTTGGAAACCGGATCCGAACTGCTCAGAAACGGATTGATAGCGGTATTCCTGATCGGCGCGGGGGTGCTGCTGGCTTGGTATGGCCGCAGGAAGAAGGGCTAGGCGGCCGGCGGTGGGGCGGGGCGAGGCGGATTAATCCTGAATCTGATTCAGGTCTGCCATCACCCTGAAGTTGGCCGCACGCATTTCCTTTTCGATGCCGGCAACCATTTTTTCCCAGAACCTGTGAAGCCGGCAGGGTTTCACTCCGCCACATTCACCCGGCCGGATTTGGCACCGGTTAAGCAGAACGGGGCCGTCGATTGCCTCGATCACGTCCAGCAGGCTGATCTGATCGGGGATTCGCGCCAGCGTAATGCCGCCCTGGCTGCCCCGCAACGTCCGCACAATCCCGGCTCGCGCAAGTGTTCTGACGATCGTGGGAAGGTATTTTACCGGGATTTCCTGGCGTCTGGCGATCTCTCTGGTCTGAAGCAGCCTGCCTTGCGGCACTCTGGCCAGTTCCATGATGGTCCTGATAGCATAGTCGGCCTGCCGGCTGAGTTCCACACTTCCTCCTCAAAGGCAGCCCTACCTACCGCCCTCCAAGCTCAACTTAACTGTTTACCGGAGAATTTGATAAATCAAATGTAAACGCAGGTGGAAATTTTGTCAACAATTACCACCAGATCATTTTTTCGAGACTGTCCTTGAGCTCGTCGATATCGCGGGTCCAGAGGCCGCTGCTCAAGTATTTCCAGCCACTGTCGGCAAAGAGGGCGACGATGTTGCCGGACTCCATCTTCTCGGAAAGGCGCGCGGCGGAACGGGCCACCGCACCCGATGACACGCCCACGAAAAGCCCTTCCTGTTCGCAAAGTTCCCGGGTGGCCAGCACCGCGTCCCGGCTGCGCACGACCGTCTTGCCGTCCAGGAGATCCAGGTCGATGATCGGGGGAATAAAACCGTCTGAGAGGTTTCTGAGGCCGTCGACGATTTCTTCGGGGTGCGGCTCGATGGCGACCACGCGGGTGGCCGGATTTTCTTCCTTGAGCCTCCTCCCCACTCCCATGAGCGTCCCCCCGGTTCCCAGGCCGGCGATAAAGGCATCGACCCGGGGCAGGTCATTGAGGATTTCCACCGCGGTGGTTTCGTAGTGGGCGCGGGGGTTGGCCTCGTTGCCGTACTGGTCCGGCATATAGTAACTGCTGTCCGCTGCCGCCATGCCGGTGGCCACTTCGACAGCCCCGTTCGTGCCCATGGTGGCGTCGGAAAAAACTATCCGGGCGCCATACAGCTCGAGCAGCTGCACCCGCTCGGGGCTGACGTTCCGCGGCATGACGACTTCAACCGGAAAGCCCATCAGGCGGCCGATCATGGCCAGAGCGATGCCGGTGTTGCCGCTGGTTGATTCCAGAATGGTGCGGCCGGGCTTGAGCTCGCCCGCCGCCAGGGCCTGCCTGAGCATGTAAAGCGCGATGCGGTCCTTGACGCTTCCGGTCGGGTTGTAGCCCTCGAGTTTGGCGTATATTTGCACGCCGGGGTTGCGGCTGAGGCGGGTCAGCTTTACCAGCGGGGTATGGCCGATGCTGTCCAGGATATCGCTATACGGCAAGGAAGACTCCGTTTTCAGGGAACAGTCCGGGCGGGGCGGCCTTCAAACCGGTGGGCAAGCCGCCGGCCACAGCCGGGAGGATGGAAATGACATCACCCGGGGAAACCGCTGTGTCAAGCTTGTCGAGGAAGCGGACGTCCTCGTCGTTTAAATAGATGTTGACAAATCGGTGGATCTGATTGTCCTCTGTCAGCAGCTCGGAACGGATGCCGGCATATTCGGCCTCGAGATTATCGATGACCTCGCCCACGGTGGCGCCCGCGGCGCTCACGGAGGCGGCGTCTCCGGTCAGGCGCCGGAGCATGGAAGGGATACGGACTTCGATCATGGAATTCACCACCAGTTCCTACATTTTTCCGAATTCCTGCGCCAGCATCGCATACGTCTCGTCAAGCGCCTGCGGCACCACGCGGGTGCCGGCCAGGACGGGCATGAAATTGTTGTCGCCCTGCCAGCGCGGGACGACATGCAGGTGGATGTGCTCCTTGATGCTGGAGCCGGCGATCTCTCCCAGGTTGAAACCGGCATTGAGCCCCTGCGGTGACATGGTCTTCTTGAGGATGCGGCAGCAGTCCTGGGAAAGCAGCATTATCTCCAAGAGGACGTCCGGGGCCAGGTCTTCGAGTTCCGATACGTGCTCGTAGGGCGCCACCATCAGGTGGCCCGGGTTATAGGGGTAGAGATTCATGATGACGAAAGACAGCCGCCCCCGGTGGAGCACCAGGTTTTCGACGTCCCTGTCTTCTTCCACCACCCGGCAAAACAGGCAGGTTTTCTCCTTCTCCCCCAGTATGTATTTGATCCGCCACGGCGCCCAAAGTGGTCTTTCCATGAATGAAATCCCGTTCGACTTGTTCCGGCCAGGAAAATGGCGCGCCCGACAGGATTCGAACCTGTGGCCTTCGGCTCCGGAGGCCGACGCTCTATCCAGCTGAGCTACGGGCGCATGGCGGAGAGGGAGGGATTCGAACCCTCGAGACGAGTTAACCCCGCCTACACGATTTCCAGTCGTGCTCCTTCGGCCAGCTCGGACACCTCTCCAAACGAAACCGGCTGCTGCCTGCCGCCGGTCTTTCCGCAAAAAAAGCCCCAAACTGTGCAATTATCCAATATTGCCGGGGATAATTCCAATCCGGACCTGCTCGCGGAACGAGGCATGCCGGTCTCATAATCTAGCACATTTACGCGAATGCGATGGCTCCCGCCAGTGAGATTGAACGGCCGGGAGCTGTTCGACATCGAGATGCGGCTTTGGTAAAGTGTGCGTTTGGCCTGTATCCGGGATTTAGTTGCAATCACGATCCGCGCCTCGCAGCCATCCATCATTATTGCAATCACGGAAGAACAGAAAGTCAAGTCGCGCCTTGCTGAAACGGAACAGTAAATTCATGGTTATGGCCGGCGTCATGCTGGCCATGTTGCTGGCGGCTCTGGACCAGACCATCGTGGCCACGGCGATGCCCAGGATCGTCGAAGACCTCAACGGCCTCGACCATTTCAGCTGGGTATTCACCGCCTACATGCTGGTTTCAGCCATCACCGTCCCGGTTTACGGAAAGCTCTCGGACATGTACGGACGCCGCGGCTTTTACCTTTTCGGCATCGTCATCTTCCTGACCGGCTCGATCATGTGCGGCTTCTCCCAGAGCATGACCCAGCTCATTTTCTTCCGGGGCTTTCAGGGAATTGGCGGCGGCGCCATCATGGTGCAATCGATCTCGGTAGTCGGCGACCTGTTTCCACCCGCTGAACGCGGGCGCTGGCAGGGGCTGATCGGGGCCATTTTCGGCCTGGCCAGCGTTGCCGGCCCCTTGCTGGGAGGCTGGCTCACAGACAGCGGCAACTGGCGGCTCGTCTTTTTCATCAACGTGCCCGTCGGCGTCCTGGCTTTTTCGGTTATCGCCTGGGCGATGCCAAAGATAGCGCCTGACATCAAGGAACGGTCGATCGATTATCTGGGAGCAGCCCTGCTCACTGCCGGGCTGGTACCGCTGCTGCTGGCGATGGTCTGGGGAGGCAGTGAATACGATTGGGGCTCCGGCATGATCATCGGCCTGCTGGCCGTGTCGGCCGCGTCCCTGTCCGCCTTCGGCCTGGTGGAGGGCAGGGTGCGCGATCCCATCCTGCCCCTGAGCCTCTTCCGGAACAAGGTGTTCAGCGTCTCGGCGGCGGCCACCTTCCTCTCCTCCATCGGGCTCTTCGGCGCGGTGATCTACATCCCCCTGTTCGCTCAGGGGGTCATCGGCGTGTCCGCGACCAATTCGGGGCTGATCCTGACGCCGCTCATGGCCGGCCTGGTCGTGTCGTCCGCCATCAGCGGCCAGATCGTCACCCGCACCGGCAGGTACAAATGGCTGGGAGTCTTCGGCATGTGCATCACCGCGCTGGGCATGTACATGCTTTCCCGCATGAACGTGAGCACCACCAGCAACGCCCTCAGAATCAACATGGTGGTCACCGGCGCTGGCCTTGGCGTCACCATGCCGATCTTCCTGGTTGCGGTGCAGAGCGCCTTCGATCATGCCCGCCTGGGACAGGTGACCGCATCGATGCAGCTGTTCCGCAGCCTCGGCAGCACGGTGGGCACCGCTATCCTGGGCGGGCTGCTGAACAACCAGCTTGCCGGCCATCTTACCGGCATGGGCAGCGACCCGTTCGTCAAGGCGATGCAAAAACTCAACCCTCAGTCGGCTCTGTACAAAGTGGACGCCAATACGCTGCAGAATTTCATCACGTCTGACGGCGCCGCCAAGGTCAGGGACACCATCACTTCGCAGGTGCCGGCTGATGCTCAGGCGCAGATACTCAGGAGTTTTGACAACTTCCTGGAAACGCTCAGGACGGCTTTCAGCGGGTCCATCGCCTACCTGTTTGCGGCCAGCACCATCATCATGGTGCTTTCCCTGCTGGTGGTTCTCTTCCTGCCCGAAATTGCCCTCAGGCGCAGCAATCAGCCGGTCCTGGAAGAAGCCGGTCTGGAGCTGGAGGCGGAACTGGCCAACATCGACCCCGAACATGAGCCGGAACTGGCCGCCGAAGAGGCCGGGGCAGGCGCCAGGGACGACGGCCGGCGCCTGGGGCCGCCCGAGACCTGCCTGGGCGAAAAAAACTGAAGCTGGCGGAGAGGGAGGGATTCGAACCCTCGGTGCCCCGGTTAGAGGCACAACGGTTTTCGAGACCGCCGCATTCAACCAGCTCTGCCACCTCTCCGCGTGGGATTGGAGTGCTCCGGCCGTCCCAGCCATAGTTTATCGGAAAGGGCAACAGGGGGAAAAGTCCTGTGATGATTATGGCCGGCGAGTACAAATTCACCACCATCGAGGATTACGAACTGCTCATCGGCGCTGAAGCGGTCGAGCGCATCAGGAGCAAGGCCGCGCCGCTCAACGGCGCCCGGGTAGCCTGCGTAAATTCCACTTACTACGGGGGCGGCGTCAGCGAGATACTTGATCCGCTCACCCTGCTTTACAACGGCCTTGGCATCGAAGCCGAATGGCGGGTCATCATGGGCTCGCCTGATTTCTTCAGCATCACCAAGAAGATGCACAACGCACTGCAGGGGGGCAGCATCAACCTGTCCGAGCGCAAGAAGGCAATCTACGAGAGGATCGTCTTCGAGAACGCGGTCCGCAACGAGCTGGACCATGATTTCGTCGTCGTGAACGATCCGCAGCCGCTGGCGCTGGTCGAGCATTTCAACAAGAGGGGGCCGTGGATCTGGCGCTGTCACATCGATCTTTCCCGGCCGAACCGAACCATGTGGAATTATCTGAAGCCGTTTGTGGAGAAATATGACGCCGCCGTTTTTAGCATCGAGGAATACAGGCAGGAACTGGCCATCCCCCAGGTTTTCATCCAGCCGGCGATTGACCCCTTCTCCATCAAGAACAGGAAACTGGATCACAGGAGAGTCAATGAGAGGCTAGAGCATCACAATATTCCCACCGACCTTCCCTTGGTGGTGCAGATATCGCGCTTCGACCGCTGGAAAGACCCCGAGGGCGTGATCGAGGCCTTCAAGCTGGCCCGCCAGGAGGTTGACTGCACGCTGGTGCTGCTGGGCGACGTGGCCACTGATGACCCGGAGGGTGAGGAGGTCTACCATTCACTCGTCCATGCGCGGGAAGAGCGGATCATCATCATGAGCCGTCAGGACTCGGCGCTGGTCAACGCTCTCCAGCGGCGCGCCGCCGTGGTGCTGCAGAAATCGATACGGGAGGGCTTCGGCATCACGGTATCGGAGGCTATGTGGAAAAGCACTCCGGTCATCGGGGGAAACGCAGGCGGCATCTCGTACCAGATCGAGGATGGCAGGAACGGTTTTCTGGTTTCCTCTGTCGAGGAAGCGGCGGCCAGGATCGTGCGACTGCTCAAGGATGACAAACTCAGGAAAAGCATGGGCCGCTACGGCCGCCAGACCGTCAGGAAGCAGTTTCTCCTTAGCCGCCTGCTGGAAAACTACCTCGATCTGTTCAACTCATTCGAGACCGTTTACCGCCTGAAGACGTAATAAGTAACTATCTCAAAAGGCATATTCTGCTGCGGCCGGCTACAAAGGCCATGGGCTGCGTCCTCGGAGTAAAAAGTCCTCAACGTGCCTGCGGGCACGCCTCCGGGCTTTTTTCTCCTGCGTCCTTGCCCATTGACCTTTTCGCTCGCCCTCGCTACGAAGATCCTTTTGAGATAGTTACTCAATATTCCGCGTCTCAACGGCGCTCGGCAAAGAAAGACCGCAGCAGTTCCACCGACTCAGAGGCCAGCATCCCGCCCGTGACCTCAACCTGGTGGTTAAGGCGGGGATCCCTGACGATGTTCATGAGCGTGCCCGCAGCTCCGGCCTTTTCGTCCGGTGCGCCGAAGACAAGCCGCTTGACCCGTGCCTGGTAAATGGCGCCGGCGCACATCGGGCAGGGCTCGATGGTCACGTACAGGGTACACCCGGAAAGCCGCCAGCCCCCCAGGCGGGCTGCCGCCTGGCGGATGGCGATCATCTCGGCGTGGGCGGTCGGGTCGTGCTTGAGCTCGCGCTCGTTGCAGGAGGCGGCAATGACCTCTCCCCCCCGCCTTATCACCGCGCCCACCGGCACGTCGCCGTGCGCCGGAGCGCGCCGGGCCTGCTCGAGGGCCAGGCGCATGAAGTCAACATCTGTCAAGGAAGCATCGTTTTGCGTCATAGTACATTTGTGAGGTGCGAGGAACCAGATGATCGCCAACTTCCAGAAAATTGGAGGTGGCGCGCCCGACAGGATTCGAACCTGTGGCCTTTGGATTCGTAGTCCAACGCTCTATCCAACTGAGCTACGGGCGCATGCAAGGCGATGGCGGCGGAAGGGCCGGACGGCGCTGAGGCCAGAAGCAAGTATAGCAAATGGCGGAGAGGGAGGGATTCGAACCCTCGAAGGAGGCTTAAAACCCCCTTAATCGCTTAGCAGGCGATCGCCTTCAGCCGGCTCGGCCACCTCTCCAGGAGTCGCCAAATTCTGATATCGGGAAGCCGGCAGCCGTTCCAAAGTTACCGCCGTCAACCAAGGTACCACAGGGATTTTAGTGAGTTTGGAGGCTAAAATCCAGCCTCCAGGGACCTGACGCATCAGTGGCTGTATAATATAGGCCTAGAAGATTATACCAGCCTGGAAAGAAGGGGTGCAGATTTGCTGAAGCTGGCAAAAGCGGTCCTGATAGCGATAATATTTCTGGCGATCGCCGGGATGGCTGATTCGTCATATGCGCTCAAGCAACATTATTCACCACCCCTGGAATCGGCCTGCGACTTCAATGCCACGGTCAGTTGCACCGCGGTCAATCAGAGCAGTGAATCCGTGCTCCTGGGAGTGCCGGTGGCGGCCATCGGACTGGGCGGGTACGTGTTGATCGGCTCTCTGGCAGTAGCGGCATTATTCCTGACCGTCCGCCGGAAGCTGTTGCTGACTCTGCTGCTGGTGGTTGCCCTGGGAGGCCTGGGTTTCTCGGCGCGGCTGACATACGTCGAGCTGTTTACTCTGAATGCTGTCTGCCCGCTTTGCGTGCTGTCCCAGACGCTGATAACGGCCATAACGTTATTGTCTCTGGTCGGAGTGCTGAAGGCCCGCCGGCCTGGCGGCAGCCCCCGGTCCGGATAGACGGGAGGCTATGCCTCTTCCCCGCCCCCGGACTGCTTCTCCTGAGCCTGCCGCGCCTTGATCTCGGCTTCACGGGCAGTGCGCTCGGCTTCCTCACGGGCCCGCTTTTCCTCGACCTGCCGTCGCTGGGCCTCGGCGACGTGTGGCTTCAGCTGGAGTTCCTGGCTGATGCCAAGAATGTATTTCAGGTAACTGAAGGCGAACTGCATCAGCTCGACGTCGCCGCTCCTGATTTTATCCATGGTTTCCGGATTGACGTCAAAGATCTCCAGGAAGCGGCTCTCGAAGACAAACCGGCGGAAACTGTCCAGATCGTAACTGGCCATGTAGAACATCTGCTGCCGCTTCTGCTTGCCCTCGTCCTCCTTGGGCAGGTTCTGCTTCATCATGATGTTCTTCCAATCCCGGTTCATCTCGTCGCAGAGAGCTGATTCCTGGTCTTCGCGCCACTCCTTGACGGTCCAGTTCCGGTCCTCGTTGAAACCCTCGCAATGGTCCTCCTTGACCATCACATACCATTCGTCATGGATAGGCTCCTTGGTTTCGTCCTCCAGCCTCCGGTGAGTCACCTGCCCCACCGGGTAGTAACGGCAGGCCGCCGGCCGGTCCGAGTAGATGGTGCAGCCCTCCTCCGGCTTTACAAAAGGACATGACCGTTTCTCATCGTCATTCATTCGCAGCAGCAGCAGCGGGTGGGTGGTTTTCTCATCTTCCCGGAAGAAGGTGTACCTAGCCAGAAATTCAGTGCTGGACAGCCCCAGGCGCTGCTTCATTCTGACCACGTCATACGGAGTGAGCAGGATCTCGATGTTGCAGCAGCACCGGGTGAAACACTTGATGCCGGGGTAGCAGCGGAATTTGAACTCTGAATCCGGATTGAACTTTGTCGGGATGACTGCCTTGTTGTTAAGGGAAACCATGAAAATCCTCAGCTCCTACATGGGAGTGTCGCGGCCTGCCGTGCGGGCGAAGGCCATGGCGGTTCCCCTGTAGACCATGTGCGCCATCTTGGAGAAGGGCGCGTAGATGAAGAGGAACATCACCGTCGACAGGTGCAGGAAGTAGGTCGGATAGGCCAGGGGTCCGATGTTCGCCAGCCGAAACGCCACCGACCCGATGCCGGTGATCATCAGCAGGATGATGATGCTGATCAGCAGCCAGTCGAAATAGCTGCCGATGCCGATCTTCTCCTGATGCTTGAAGCGGTTTACCGTGATCAGGCCAATGCCAATGATGCCGGCCGCGGCCCCGGGATATGCGAACAGCTTGACGAAGCTGATCGTCGGATAGGGCGAGACCACGCCTTCCCCGCCCCAAAGAAGCGGCAGGTCGGTGAACAGCGTCGAGACGATGGTGGCCAGGAACAGCAACGCGAAGGCATAGAAGATGAACAGATGGGAGACTTTCCGGTCCTTGGTCTCGTCACACTTGCCGAAGCGTTTGTGCACCGCGATCTCGCCAAGCACCGGCCCCACCTGGGCCATGCCGCTGCCGGATATGGGAGCCCCTTCCTCCATGGCGTGCTGCTTCATCATTCCCCAGTAATTGCGGATTCCAAGAGCGAAGATGATTATCGAAAGGACGAAGAAGGTGGTGAAGACGCCCACGATCGGCCAGTGTCCCAGAAACTGGGCATAGACGATTTGGCCGGCATGCTCCAGCTTGCCGTTGACCATCTCGCCCCGTGAGGGATTGAAGCTGCCCAGGAGACCGACCGCCAGCGCCACGATGATCACTGGGATGGCGGCCATCAGCACCAGGGCCGACGGGTTGCCGATACCACTGGCCAGGAAACCCGGCTTCGACAGGCTGGGGATAGTCATCTTGGAAATCGCCTGCATCACACGGCCTGGCTTGGCGTCGCGGGGGCACTGCGCGGTGCAGTCGTTGCACTGGTGGCACAGCCAGATATCGGGGTCTCCGACCAGCTTGTCCTTGAGGCCCCACTGCGCCCAAATCATCTCTTTCCGGGGGAAGGGATGATCGTCCGGCGTGACGTTGCAGACAACCGAGCAGGTGGCGCACTGGAAGCATTTCTTGAGGTCGGTGCCGCCGCCTTCGATGACGTCGCGCACGAACTTGATGTCCGGCTCGATCCTGACCGCGGCCTTGGCGGCCGCCGCGGGGGCTTCAGCCGCGGCTGTGGCTTCGGCAGCTTCTGTTTCAGGTCCGGCCGTTCCGGCTTCCTCGCCGGACTCGCCGGCTGCAGACGCCTCGGGCTCGGCTGTCCCGACGGCAGCCTCCTCAGCGGGAGCCGCTTCCGCCGGCTGCTCGGAGGCCGCAGCGGTTTCTTCGTTTTTTTCTACAGATTCGTCCGCCATACCATCCCTCCTAGAATCCCTTGAATGGGTTTGGTCCGAACTCTTTCAGCCGCTCAGCGAAGTCATCCATGATCTGGGGCAGCTTATCCCATTCATTCATGGCGAGCTCAACTTGTTTGACACGGTCGGCTTCCAGCATAAGCCGGTTGAGCGTCTCCTGGACCTTGCCCAGGCGCTCGTTGGCGGCCTTGCTGCCTTTGACGAAGTGGCACTGGTAGTCGTCGTCGAACCGGCATCCGATGAGCAGGAAGCCCTCGATTCCGGCCGAGAGGGCGTCGGCAATCCAGACCAGGTTTGTCCCTCCCAGGCATCTCATGGTGATGAACCGGTAGAAGGGGCTGATGTTCAGCCGGTTGAGTCCGGCGATGTCCAGCGCCGGGTAAGCATCATTCTCGCAGATGAGAGCGATGATGCGGGGTTTGGAATCTTCCTCCGGCACCTTGATAGCCTTCATCTGGTCGGCGATCATGCCGACGCTGTAGTTTTTGAACGAGATGATGCGCTGCGGGCAGGCGCCCATGCAGGTGCCGCAACGCCGGCAGCGGTAAGTGTTCGTCTTGGGTGTCCCTTTCTCGTCCTCATCCAGGACGCCGAACGGGCACTCAACCGTGCACCGGCGGCACTGGGTACAGTTGGTGAAGTTGATCTCGGGGAACGACTGGTCGCCCGCGCGCGGATGCACGGCCTTGCCCTGGGCGGTCAGCTCCAGGCACTGGATCGCCTTGAGCGCCGCCCCGGCGCCGTCGCCCGCCGACTGCATCGCCGTCATCGGGTGGCGCACGGCGCCGGCGGCATATATGCCGGTCCGGCGCGTTTCATAGGGGAAGCAAATGAAGTGGGAATCCGGGAAGCCCCATTTGAGATAGGGCAGTTCCGGTCCCTGGCGGTATGCCAGATTGAGCACCACCGGGTCGGCGATGACCTCCTTGATGACGCCGTCCTGGGTCTCGGTCTCGCGCCAGGAGCCCACGTACTCAGGAGTCAGGTCGGTGACGCCCTCAATGTGGGCCGGCAGCGCGTTGGTGACCATGCCGGTGGCCAGCACCAGCATGTCGGCGATGACCATCACCTTCTCGCCGAGGATGGTGTTGTCGATTTCCAGGATGATGTTCCCGTCCGCATCCTCGGTGATGCTGGTGACTTCACCTTTGGTCAGCATGACCCCGGGATTGTTCTGGGAGGCTTTGTAGAAATCCTCGTAAAGGCCCGGAGTGCGCATGTCCTTGTAGATGATGTAGGCGGATGCATCCGGGTCGCTCTCGGTCACATAGGTGGCCTGCTTCAGGGAAGTCAGGCAGCAGACGGAGGAGCAATATGGCAGATGCTCCGGGTCGCGCTGCCCGGCACACTGCAGGAACGCCACCCGCGCCGCTTTCTTGCTGTCTGAAGGCCGTGATATCTGGCCGTTGCCGGCAGCGGTGATCTCTTCCATCTCCACATTAGTGACCACGTTCTTGAATTTGCCATAACCCAGGTGCTCGAGCCGGTTGGCGTTGTACGGCTTCCAGCCGATGGCCAGCACGATGGCGCCGATGTTGATGGTCTCAGAGCTGCCGCCGGCATTAACCGTGACTTCATACTTGCCCGGCTCGCCGGCGGTCTTTTCGATGCCGGCCCCGGTGATGACGCGAATCTTTTCGTGGTTATTGACCGCTTCGATCTTGGCGTCGACATCGGGCTTCCTGGTCTCGGCAAACGGGGGCTTGTCGGGCAGGATCTTGAACATCTTGCTGGCCCAGCCGCCCAACTGGTCCTCTTTCTCGACGATGACGACGTCATAACCGGCGTTTGCGGATTCCAGAGCGCTGCTCAGGCCGGTGACGCCGCCGCCGACGACCATGACGGTGCGGTCGATCTCCTCGATCTGCGGTACAGGGGGCTCGCATTTCTGCGCCCGGACGATGCCCATGCGCAGGTGGTCTTCCGCCATCTCCTGAGTAAATTCGTTGACCTGGGGGCCGGCTTTCTCAGCCGGGGTCTCAGCGGTAGATTCTTCCCCTTCCGCTGAGGCTTCCCCGGCGGGGGGTTCTGTCGCTCCCTCTGCAGGCGCGGCTTCGCCCTCTGCCGCCTCGGCGGTTTCAGGCGCGGCTTCCTCCGCGGGGGCCTCGGCCGGCTCTTCCGGTTTCGGGTTCTGCGTCCAGACGATGTGCTCCCGCAGGTTGACACGCTCTGTGACGTACTGTGAGGGATCGAAATCAAAGACGTCATAGTTGACCCGCTGTGAGCATGCGGCGATCACAATCGTGTTGACACCCTGGTTGTTGATGTCATCCTTGATGACCTGGGCGCCCTCCTGGCTGCACAGGAACGGCACGACCTTGACGTCTTCGATGCGGTGCTGGTTTTTCGCTATGTTCGCCAGCGCTTCGGTATCGAGCGCTTCACCGATGCCGCAGTCGGAACAAATATAGACACCGAGTTTCTTTTCGTTTTCTGCCATCCTAGTTACCTCCTGCCGTGGTCGCGGCCGCTCGCGCTCCCGCGCCGGTCTGCAAGCACTTGATGGCGGCGCTGGTGGCGTCCTGTACAGA
>JAJYIN010000231.1 GCA_021790075.1 Actinomycetes bacterium
CAGGCCGTATGTCTCCCTGCAGATGATCAAGCTGGTGGAAAATCCCAGCCAGGACATCGCGCCGGAGTTCAGGGCTCGTTTCGCAGGTCTGCCGATCGACGAGTTCGCCGTGCGCAACCCGCATAACTGGCGGGGTGAAAGGGATGGTATCATCCAGCAGGAACATGGCCAGGCGTACTATCCCTGCCAGGTTTTCTGGTCGGCCATGAGCGTCGCCTGGGACGGGCGCGTGGCAGGCTGCAGCGCCGATCTGAACGGACGCTTCATCCTGGGGGACCTCAGGCGGCAGTCGATCATGGAGGTATGGAACGGCGAGGAGTACCGCCGCCACCGCCGCCTGATGAAGGAGAAACGCTACGGCGAGCTGGGGCTGTGCGCCGAGTGCCATGCCCTCTGGAACGAGCACAACCCGCGCCTGTCGCTGCTGATGCAGCTGCCGCCGCTGGAGCAGATCAAAAAGGGGGCTCTGCGCCTGCTGCCCGGGAAACACCGGCAGGCCGGTGAGCGCGAGAGTGCCGGCGCCATCCGCAACCGCGTTTGACCAATTTTATGATAAGGATTATCACAGGAGCTGCATGAGCGGCATTGCCGGAATACTGAAACGGAACGGCGGGACGGTATCCAGCCAGGAGCTGGACCGGATGATGGACGCCATTGCTCACCGCGGCCCCGACGGCCGCCGTGAGTTCCTCAAGGGAAACGGCGGATTTGCCCACAACTTCCTGAAAATACCATCGGCGGTTTCCGTGCCCCAGCCGCTGTCCAGCGAGGATGGCAGCGTCACCATCGCCTGTGACGGCCGCGTCTATAACTACGCCGGTTTGCGCGCCGGCCTCGAGTCGCGCGGGCACAGCTTTGCCACCGCCAGCGATATCGAGGTGCTGGTACATCTCTATGAGGAGGAAGGGCAGCGCTTCCTGGATAGCGTCAACGGCATGTTCGGCCTGGTGCTCTGGGACGACAACCGGGGACAGCTGCTGCTGGCCCGGGACCGCATCGGCATCAAGCCGCTTTATTTCGCTACTGCCGGTGACGGCAGCTTCTACTTCGGCTCCGAGATCAAGGCCATCCTCGCTGACCCCGCAATCAAACGGCGGGTCAACTTCCGCGCCATGAGCGATTTCTTCGGGCTCTCATATATCTTTGACGGCGAGACGATGTATGAGGACATCCTGGCGCTGCCCCCGGGCTGCCTCTATTCAGTCAACCGGGCGGACGGCAAGGGGCGCCTGATCCGCTACTGGGACATGAATTTCGCTCCCGATCATCCCTGGGATGAGAAACAGCTCGTGGAGGAGGGCCTCGCCATCTTCCGGGAAGCGGTGGCGCTGGAGGCGGCCGACGTGAATCCGCTGGGCATCCACTTGAGCGGTGGCATCGATTCCAGCTTCATCACCTCGTTGGCGGCGGATATCGACCGCGAGCGGCTGATCACCCTCTCCGCCGGTTTCCGTGAGGAGGAATACGACGAGCGCGACTACGCCCAGATGGCGGCCGACAAGGCAGGGGTCGAGCACAAGACGGTCGTGATCTTCCCCGACAGCTCCACATTCCTGGACACCATGGAAAAGGTGATCTGGCATGTGGACGAGCCCACCGTCAGTCCCGGCATCCACTCCTTTTATCTGCTCAACGAGTTCACCAGCCAGTACGTCAAGGTCGTCCTCGGCGGCCAGGGCAGCAACGAACTGCTGGCCGGATACAACCGCTACATCATGGCCCGGATGGGCGACCGCTTCTCCCAGGCTGTCAAGCGGCTGCGGCTGGGCGCCGCCATCCGCCAGGCGCGGGAGATGCGCGGGTTTTACGGCAACCGGCCGCTCAAGGGGCTCTTCCTGGAGGCGGGCAAGACCCCCGGCCAGCGGGCGCTCCGGATCGCCAGCACTTTTGCTCCCCACGAAAAAGACAGGCTTTTCTCCCCCTGGCTCAAGTCCGAGCTCGGTGGTTACGCCGCCGAAGACCGTTACCTGCACGGATTTGTCGACGCCCCGGCGGCCACTACCATCGACCGGATGATGTACCTGGACATGAAGAACATGATGCCCAACATGCTGCGCATCCTCGACCGCACCTGCGCCGCTTTCGGCGTGGAGGCGCGCACCCCCTTCCTGGACCATCATTTCGTCGAGTTCGCCGCCGGCTTGCCGGACGACGCCGTGCTCGCCGGCACCGAATCAAAATACATCCTCAAGAAGATGGGGGAGGGCATCCTCAAGCATGACACCATCTACCGGGACAAATCCGGCTTCGCGGCTCCGGTTACCCCCTGGCTCCAGGGGCATCTGCGGCGGGAGGCCCGGTCGATCCTGCTCTCCGGCCAGGCTCTCGAGCGCGGCTATTTCGACGCGGCGGCGCTGCGCTCGTTCATCGGGCGCCACGAGAAGACGGGCAAGGGCGTCTGGCAGGTCTGGATGCTCCTCATCTTTGAGCTCTGGCACCGCATCTTCATCGACCAGTAATCGCGCTGAATATCTGACATCTTCAGGAAATGCCGCGTTACGTTAATTTGGCGGTTTTTCCATGACATTTTTTTCTCA
>JAJYIN010000232.1 GCA_021790075.1 Actinomycetes bacterium
TTTCTTGTTACTGGCCGACAAGGTGCTTTTGGCCTTCCGGGGAGTGAAGAGCTGCCGGTACCGTTTCTCGTCAAGTTTGCGTACGGTGCTGTCCACCCAGCCAAAGCAGAGGGCCTCCTCCACGACTTCCTCATACTGGACGGAGTCGTGGCCGGAGCGCTTCTTGAAATAAACGCCCCGCCTTATTTCTTCTTCAGGCGGCCGAAGCGGGTAAAACCGGAGCAGGCCGTGATGGCGATGCCCTTCTTCTCCAGCTGATCGAGGAACAGGTTGAGGCCGATGGAATCGCTGGAATCATGGCCGGCGATGACGACGTTGAGCTTGCTCTTTTCCGCTTCCTCGCGGTTCTTCTCGCTGATGTGCATGCCCACCAGGGTGCCGACGCCGGCGTCGGCCAGCTTGCTGATCGCCTCGGAGGGACCGCCGGTGCCGCCGGTCATATCCACCATGATACGGCCCGCCCGCCGGCTGCCTTTGCCGACCACGATCGTGGGGCCGGCGTTGTTGCGGGTGGCCTCGCGGTATTCAGGGAAAGACTTGAGCTCGGTGACGACCTCGTCGAGAGTGAGCTTGTCGCCCTTGCGGTCAAAATGTTTCTGCAGGTGGGTGTTCACCAGGTTGTCGCAGGGGGTGTGCACGCACATGAAGGGAAAGTCCAGCAGGGCGGCGGCAGCCACCGGCCGCTGGTGGTTGAGCGGCAGGACGCTGCGCATGACCTCGGCCTGGCGGCCTTCCAGCACCGCTTCGCCGATGTTGATGGGAACTCCCTCCTCATGCCAGATGTCGGCCTGAACGCCCATGACGTCGGCCAGCGCCGCCAGGCTCCTGCCCTCGGGATGGTGCGCCAGAACCAGGTCGATGCTCTGTCCCTTTTCCCGCAGCCGGTCGGCCAGAAGCAGTTCCTGTGTCTCCATGTCAACGCCGGCGATCAACGACTTGATCTCGGTCTTGGGGTCGCCGTTGAGGATGCGCGTGTCGGCGAAAGGGTTGATCAACCGGTCGGAATCATAAAGCTCCTTGTCAATCCCGGTCAGTTTGTCAAATGCTTCCTTTTCCTTTTTCAGCAGGGCCTCGACGGCGCGCTTCCCCCGCGGGTCGGCCTTGATGCCCATGGCGATCGCCAGGTCGTATATTTCTTCTAGTTTCACTGCTCTGCTCCTTTCGCCGTCAGTTTCCGGGACAGAAACCTGCTATCGGCCGCACAATATCTCCACTTGCGTTTCGTGCCTACCCTTATCCCTATCCGCGGCGTAGTCACAATACTTGGTTTTTGCCAATCGGCACCGCGGGCGTATATCTTGAGTTCTCCCCGGTAAACAGGAATGCCATACTGCTTCAGGTCGATGTCCAGCGCCTGGCAGATCTTGCCGGGCCCATTCGTCAGCTGCCCCAGTTCATGCACCGGCGCCCGGCGGCGGCGCATCTCCTCGATGCCGTCGGCCGGCTCCAGGGCCCGCAGGAGCACGCCGGCCGCATGTCCTTCCTCCTCGCAAACGATGTTGAGGAGGTAGTGCATGCCGTAGGTGAAGTATACATATGCCCTCCCGGGGGGGCCAAACATCACGGCGTTTCGTTCAGTCCTGCGGTTGAGATAGACATGCGCCGCCGGATCCTCGTGGTTGTAGGCTTCGGTTTCGACGATGATGCCCCCCACCCCTTCATGGAGCAGCCTGCAGCCAATCAGGTCATGGGCCACAGTGTGGACGCTGCGGGCAAAGAATGGTTTGGTGAGGATGGGCATACGGACGGAGAAAAGTGCGGAACTGGCTATAGTTCCCCCAGGTTTTCCTGCATGCCGTGAAGCCGCTCGGCGGCGGCGGCAAGCTGCTCCTCCACCCGGACGGGGGCGGTGCTCCCGTAGCTGGCTTTCCGCTTAAGCGCCGCATCCAGGTCAACGGCCTCGGCATATCCTTCATCGAACTCAGGCGCCAGGGCGCGCAGTTCCTCCAGCGTGACATCCTTGAGCAGTTTGCCTTCGTCCAGGCACAGGCGCACCAGCCGGCCGGTAATGCGGTGGGCGTCCCGGAAGGGGACTCCCTTGTCCACCAGGTAGTCGGCCACGTCCGTGGCCAGGGCGAAGCTATCTTCGGCGGCAGCCCGCATGCGGGCCGGGTCGAAGGCCAGCCCGGCGGTCATCTCGGCCATCACCGGCACTGTCATCAGCAGGATGTCGCCGGCCTCGAAGACGTAGATCTTGTCTTCCTGCATATCCTTGTTATATGCCAGCGGCAGGCCGGTCAGCAGGCTGGCGAGCCCCTGGTGGCAAGCCGCTACCCGGGCCGCCTTGGCCCGGATCAGCTCGCAGGCGTCAGGGTTCTTCTTCTGGGGCATGATGCTGGAGCCCGAGGTAAAGGCGTCCGGGATCTCCACGAAGCCGAACTCCTGGCCGGACCAGAGGATCAGCTCCGCCGCCAGGCGCGACAGGTGCATGCTCAGGGCAGTAGCCGCCGCCAGGTAATCGAGAGCGAAGTCGCGGTTGGAAGTGTCGTCCATGGAATTGGCGCCGGGGCGCTCGA
>JAJYIN010000233.1 GCA_021790075.1 Actinomycetes bacterium
CGGGTCTCGAAAAGGCCCCGGGCTGCCGCGTCCAGATCCTTTTTCAGATCGTCATAGCCGGCGGCCGGCGACTGCATCGCCGCCAGGGCCATGCCCATGGCGGTGGCGACGCCGATGGCGGGGGCGCCGCGGATGACCATCGTGCGGATGGAATTGGCCACTTCCTGCCAGGTCGTGTGATGGATGTATTTCTCCTCCAGCGGCAGGATGCGCTGGTCGATCATGACGACCTCGTCGCCCTGCCACTCGATTGTCTTGACGCTGTAGCTGCTTTCTGTCATCGCGCCCGCCGCTCCCCGGAGCCTCTATGTGCCTTCCTGCCAGGAGGCCAGGTATTTCTGTTGCTCGGCAGTGAGCTTGTCGATCCTGATGCCCATGGTTTCGAGCTTGAGGGCGGCGATATGCTCGTCGATGTCAACCGGCACCGAGTAGACCTTGTTCTCCAGCGACTTGGAGTTGCCCACGATGAACTCGGCGGCCAGCGCCTGGTTGGCGAAGCTCATGTCCATCACCTGGCCGGGGTGCCCTTCGGCGGCGGACAGGTTGACCAGCCGGCCCTCGGCCAGCAGGTAGATGACGCGGCCGTCTTCCAGGGTGAACTCCTCCATGAAGTCACGCACCAGCCGCCGTCCGGAAGACATGTTCTCCAGGGCGGGGATGTCGATCTCCACGTTGAAGTGGCCCGTGTTGCAGATAATGGCGCCGTCCCGCATCACCGCCATGTGCTCGCCGCGGATGACGTGCTTGTCGCCGGTGGCGGTGACAAACAGCTCGCAGTGCCGGGCCGCCTCGGCGATCGGCGTGACCTCGTAGCCGTCCATGACCGCCTCGAGCGCCCTGAGCGGGTCGACCTCGACCACGGTCACCCGGGCGCCCATGCCCTTGGCGCGCATGGCAACGCCGCGGCCGCACCAGCCGTAGCCGCAGACGGCCACTTCCATGCCGGCCAGCAGCACGTTGGTGGCGCGGATGATGCCGTCGATGGTGGACTGGCCGGTGCCGTACCGGTTGTCAAAAAGGTGTTTTGTATTGGCTTCGTTCACGGCCACGACCGGGAACTTGAGGACGCCGTCGGCCTCCATGCTCTTGAGGCGGATAACGCCGGTGGTGGTCTCCTCGGTGCCGCCCAGGATCTCGCCGGCCTGCTCGGGGCGCTCGGAGTGGACGAAGCCGATGACGTCGGCGCCGTCGTCCATGGTCACCTGGGGATGGTGGTCGACCGCGGCCTTGATGTGGCGGTAATAGGTGTCGTTGTCCTCGCCCTTGATGGCGTAGACGCTGATGCCGTAATCGGCCACCAGCGAGGCGGCCGTGTCGTCCTGGGTGCTCAACGGGTTGGAGGCGCAGAGGACCACGTCGGCGCCGCCGGCTTTCAGCGTCCGCACCAGGTTGGCTGTCTCGGTGGTCACATGCAGGCAGGCGGAAAGGCGCGTGCCTTTCAGCGGCTGCTCTTTCTCAAAACGCCGGCGGATGGAGGCCAGCACCGGCATGCGCTTCTCGATCAGCTCGATCTTCAGCTTCCCCTTCGGGGCCAGTCCGATATCTTTTACTTCGTGAGGGACCTCAGGCACGTCGTCTCCTTTAATCAATGGTTGCAGATTTTTGCCGCCGTGGAAAACGGGGGTTATTGCTGCCAAGCCGCGGCTGCGGGCCGGATAAGTATACTAAAAGCAGGCCTATTCCTCTATCAGCCGCTTCTTGAGCGATTCGATCCGGTCCACCGGCGACGGGTCGATGCCGTACAGCACCGCCAGGTACAGGGAGGCGTAGTCGCCCAGGTAGGCGCTGGAGAACGCGCGCGCCAGGCGGCTGCGGCCGGAGCTCTGATGCTCGATGACGCCGTCCACGTACGACTTGAGCAACTCGCCGGTCACTTCCATCCGCTTGCGGTTTTGCGGGTGCTGCTGCTCGTCCTTGAGGTAGATGACCCGGAACCTGGGCATGAGGCCGTCAGGCCTCCCCCAGCCAACGATCTCGTTGTGGTTGAGTTCGGGGAACTCGTTGTGGAATGCGAGCGCCTTGGCGTTCTCGTTGATCTGGGTTTTCCAGCGCATCGCCGGCACGGCGGTGACTTCGCTGCCGTAGACGACCGGGATCTTCCCGTACAGGGAAGCGGTCAGGCGTTTGGCCGGGTTTTCGACCGCCGGCACCTCGGGCCCGTACAGTTCCGCCAGTAGCGCCAGCACGCCGGCCGTCTCCTGGACGTCGGCTTCCACGTCGGCGGCCAGGCCCAGGCTTTCCAGGCAGGCGGCGATGGGGATTGACAGGAAGCCCATCGCGGCCCGGGGCTGCAGGCTCGCAGGCACCTCGATCAGAGGCAGCCCGTGCCCGCGGGCAATCTGGCTGACCCTGCCCCCGGAACTGACGGCGACGATGCGGCAGCCACGCTCGAGCGCCTGGCCCAGGCAGGAGATCGTTTCCTCGGTGTTGCCCGAATAGCTGACGGCGAACACCAGGCTGCGGTTGGTGATCCATTCCGGCAGGCGGTAGCCACGGACGGTCGCCATGGGGCTTTG
>JAJYIN010000039.1 GCA_021790075.1 Actinomycetes bacterium
GGAGCCAGTAGCCAGCGCCACCGGGACCGGTAACCTGCCGGCCACGGAAATGGGGACCCTGGTCCATAAAATCCTGGAAGAGTTGGCACTGCCCCCGTCTGGCGAGATAACCGCCGAGGCCGCTTACCTGGATTTGCTTGCCCGGCGGCTTTTCGGGCCCGGAACGGCCCTCAACTCCCATGACTACGAAGGAGTCAGCCGGCTCCTGAATAATTTTCAAGGTGCTTCGGTGTTTGCGGAAATCCAGAGCGCCGCCGCCGGCGGCAGGCTCAGGCGGGAACATCGCTTCGCCACCCTTATTGACCGCACCATCCTCACGGGAATGATCGATGCGCTCTGCCTGAGCAACGAAGACGGCCCGCTCGTCATCGATTACAAGACCGGCGTTCTCGAGGCAGGCCAGTCGGCGGATGAGATCGCCAAACAATACCAGTACCAGATCAAAGCCTACGCCTTGGCCGCCTGCCGTGAACATCCGGGGCCGGTAAGAGTGGCGCTTGTTTTCCTGGACCGGCCCGGGGAGGAATATATCGCTGAGTTCTCAGAGGGTGATATCGATGAGTTCGCAGTTGACCTGGAAGACCAGATTGGAAAGATGGCTGCCGGCGCCTTCGACCCCCTTGACCGGCCGGAGCCGCGATACTGCGCCCTCTGCTCCGGCGGGCCCAACCGCATGCGCCTCTGCCCGACCGGCGCGAAGCTCAACGCTTTCCGCCGCTAACCCACGGAGGCGGGCCGCCCGGCTCACCGCTGCTCCGCGCCGGGCGCACACTGTTGACTAGTACACCGTCTCTCCTTCGACCCGGACGATGTCAACGATCTGCGGATGCACCAATTTGAGGAAGTCCTCACCCGACATCTTGATGGAGTCGCTGTGTGAGCCGCCGGCGAAGATGATCTCGTCCGCGTTTTCCAGCCGGGTATCCAGGAGGACCTGGCTGTCAAACAGCTCGCCCAGGGGCGGCACCGCGCCCAGCTCCACATCCTGAAACTCCTTGCCCAGTTCCGGCTCGGTTGCCAGGCGGGCATGGTTGTCATTGAGGATGTCCCGCAGCTTGTGCATGTCCGCCTTCTCCGAAGCAGGCAGCACCGCCAGCACGTCGCCGCCGTCTCTCAACTTGACCACGAGCGTCTTGGCGACGTGGCTGGCGACGGTGCCCACAGCCCGGGCCTCGTCACCCGAGGTATAGACCTGGCGGTGGGTGACGATCTCGTAGGCAAGCCCCTGGTCGTCCAGGTATTTCTTGATTTTCCCCGTCACTGTCATTTTGCCCTCCTGGGGTCCCCGGAAATCAATCATGTTGAATAATGATTACCCTTCGCTGCAGGGCTTTACACCCGCAAATCCCGGGAAAAGCTGCAATCAGGCCGCGATCCTGGCCGTTTTGCGGGGTTCATTTTTGGGAAATAACCGGTGCCGGCGCGGCGCAGCGGCCAGAAATTTTCCTGGGGCCCCACTCGCCGGCGCCGGCACTAAAGCAAGGAAGAGAGGAATCCGGCCCGAGCGGCAAGGAGGAGCGGAATCCCGCTTAAGTTGCAGGAACTTCCCGCCGATTGGCGCAATAGTATGCACGGGTTTTTCCCGTGCTGGCCAGACGGCCTTTTCCCGCAGAGCTTTCCTGACGAGGCAGCCACATGACACCCGACTCTGAAGGGCAACCCGGCTCCGGCCGCAGCGATTCTTTCAGCCAGGCTGAACCGGCCAAACTGGCCGCGGTACTGGGTGAAGACGTCATTGCCAGCGCGCTTTATCCTTTCGTCGACTATCTGGAAACGTCAGTGGTGACTTTCGAGCTCGACGGCACCCAAATTGGCGAGCCTCTTCTGGGCAATGACTACTGCCGCCTGCTGGTGGCGGCCGGCCGCCACGGGATGAAAAAGAACAGGGGGTTCTGCTGCTATGAGGCCGGCCGGTCGGTGGCGCTCAGCGCCATGGAAAGCGGAAAGCAGGAGGAAACGGTCTGCTCCGGCGGACTCGCCCTTTACGCCGTCCCCATTTATGCCGGTGACCGGATCATAGGCGCCTGCGTCGGCTGCATCTCGGAGCCGCCCGTTGACGACGATGCCGTCATGGCCGCGGCCAAGGCCTGCGAAGCCGATTTCCAGAAGCTCCGCAACGCAGCCGGCAGTTGTTATCACAAACCGGATTATCTTTTCGACGCCGCCCGCAAGCACCTGGAACAGCTGGCCCACTCATTAGGCGGTCTTTATATAAGTGCGCTGGAAAAAGAAGAAGCGGTCTTTGAAATCGCGCAGCGGGAAACAGAGCTGGCGGCGGCCAAGGAGCTGGACGAACGCATCCTCAGCAGCACAGCCGCGTGCATCGTCACTGTCGATGAGGACCTCAAGGTGACATTGTGGAACCGGGCGGCTGAGCTTCTCACCGGCATCCCATCGGGGGAAGCAGTGGGCAGGGAGCTTGCCGCTCTTTTGCCCACCACGGCTGAGGGTGGATTCACCCAGGAGATCAGGCAGGTGATGGAAACCGGAAAGGCCTGGCATGGTGAGCCGGCGCGGTTCAGTTTCGCCCGGACGGGCGAAGCCGTGCTGGACACAGTGGTGACCCCGCTCAGGGATGAGGCGGGCAACGTGAGCGGGGCGCTTCTGAACAGCGAGAACGTCACCCGGGAATCGGGGTTGAGGGAAGAGCTGACCCGGCGGGTCAGTGAACTGGAAGCTTTGAATACGGTGATCACCGCCGCCAGCCGTTCGCTGGAGCCTGAAGAGGTGCTATTCCATACTGCCGAGGCGGTCAAGGAAGCCGCCGGCGCCGATTTCGCGGTTATCTACCTGCTGGAAAAGGACACCCGCCGCCTGGCCCTTTCCGGTTATTCCGGGAAAGTGCAGCCTGAGAGCCTGAAACCCGTAGAAACGTATGAAGCCGGGGAAGGCCTGCTCAGCCACGTTGCCGAGACCGGGGAAACGCAGGTGATCGTGGGGATGGATGAAAGCAGCGCCTCCGCCAAGGGCAAGAAAATCGCCCGGGAGTTCGGCTTGAAGAACGCGGCCTTCGTTCCCATCAAGTCCCGCGATGATGTCCTCGGCGTCATGGCGATACTGTCAGCCGGGACTGATATATGCTCGCCGGAGCAGGTGCGCTTCTTCGACCTGCTGGCTGACCAGTTGAGCATTGCCATTCAGAACAGCAAGCTGTATGCAGCCACCGGCGCCACCAACCGGTTCCTCACCAGCCTGCTGGACAGCATGGCGGAATGTGCGTACACGGCCGACATCAATGGAACCCTGACTTATTTGAATCCGGCGGCAGAAGCCGTCACCGGGTACAATTCCGACGAGCTCGTCGGCCGCCCCGCATCCATTCTGATCCCGGAAGAAGGGCATGAAAAGATTTACCGGATGCTGAAGCTGCGGTGGAAAGGGAAGACGAGCACGTACGATATCGATGTCATCCGCAAGGACGGCCGCCGCCTGACCCTCAGGCAGACCGTATCTCCCCTGTTCCAGAACGAGGAAGTAGTGGGCCTCGTGGGCGTGGCCACCGACGTCACCGAGCAGAAGCGGCTGGAACACGACCTGAAGCAGAAAAATCAACGCCTTTTCCTGCTGCAGTCCGCGATCTCAAAAAGCGTATCAGAGCTCCCCGGGGGCAAGGCGCTGGAAACGCTCGTGGACGAGGTGGCGTCCACGTTCGGGTACGATTTCTGCTCCATATTCCTGCTGGCCCCCGACGGCAAAAAACTGCAGATCGTCGCCAACCATGGCTATAATCGGGACTTTGTCAAACAGATGAATGATTGCGGCGCGTTCAGCCTGGACAACGAGGACGTTCGCAAAACCCCCCTCATGCATGCTTTCATCGATGGCGAACAGACGACCATTCTCGATGTCTTTGACGCCGATACCGATCCCAGGCTGGTGGATTCCGCCCGCAGGCACGGGCTGACTTCGGTGGCGGCTACGCCGCTGGAGTACATGGGCGAGCGCCTGGGCGCTATTGAGGTTTACACCCGTGACCGGCACGAATTTGGCAGCGACGAGCTGGAGTTGCTGGCCAGCGTCTCGGCGCAGGTATCTTCCATCGTCGGGTCTGCCCTGGTCTACGAGCGCCTGGCCGAATCAGAAGAACGCTACCGTGAGCTGTACGATACCGCTGTCGACTGGATCTACATGCTGGACAGCGAGGGCCGCATCCTCGATTGCAACCGGACCATGTCCCAGGCACTCGGTTATAAGAAACAGGAACTGGCCGGCCGTCACATTTATGATTTCGAGTCAGCGGAGGACCGGGAAAAGGCCAAAGCGGATCTGCCTCGGGTCCATGCTTCCGGCTTCTTTGCGGCGGAACGGGTCTTTCTTACTGAAGAGGGCCGGCAGCGGACCATGGATTTGCATGCGCGGTTGATCGTGGAAAATGGGGAAGTGTCCCGCTGGCAGGTAGTCGCCCGTGACATCACGGAAAAGAAAGAAGCCGAGCGCCGTATTAATCTGCTGGCCTCAGCGGTTGAGAATGCGCATGAATATGTTTTCGTCACAGACATGGAAGACAGGATCATTTCGATAAATCAGGCCGGCGCCGCCGCGCTGGGCATCTCCGCCGGTGAGATGGAGGGGCAGCCCATTTCCCGTTTCTGGTCGGAAAGAAATCCCAGCGATCTCAAACACCAGGTCAATAATGCGACTTTCAACGGGGAGGGCTGGCAGGGCCAGGCTTTGCTAAGCCGTGCTGATGGCGCGGCCGTGCCGGTTTTCCTCTCTACCGCCTCAGTCAAGGATGAAAAAGGCAAACCCATTGCCATAGTCTCCATCGCCCGCGATGTCTCCGAGGAGCAGCGCATGACCAGGGAAATCATGCGCCGCAACCGGGAACTGGCGGTTCTCAACGCCGTGTCGGCGACCGCCGCCGAATCACTCGACCTGGAGAGCACCCTGCAGGCGTGCCTCTCCGCCGTGCTTGACTCGATGGGCTACAATGGCGGCCTCATCTTCCTCCTGGACGAGAAAGACGAAAAGCTGGTGCTCCGCGCCGCGCTGGGATTTCCCCCCGAGTTGGTTCAGATCGTCAGGACTGTCAATTTAGGAGATGGCTATTCCGGCATCATTGCCCAGTCCCGGCAGCCGCTCTTCATCGAAGAGGACAGGCTTGATAATCCCGGCCGGTTACGGATCCTGGACAGGATTTGGTGGGCTTCGATAGGCGGGGTGCCGCTGATCATCCAGGACCGGCTCGTGGGCGTCATGATGGTCGCAACCGCTGAGCATCACGCCTTCTCGGATGCGGAGAAAGCGCTGCTGACATCAGTGGGCGAGACGGTGGGTGTAGCTATTGATAATGCGCGGCTTTTCCGTGACGTTGCCGCTGCCAAGAACCAGTGGGAAACCACCTTCGACGCCATGACCAACGGCGTTTCCATCCATGACACCGACTTCAACATCATCCGCGCCAACCAGGCGCTGGCCACTCTTCTGGGAACCAGCACCGAGGCCTTGATTGGCAGGAAGTGTTATGAGATATTCCACAACCTTCCCCATCCAATCGGTGACTGCGCCGCCCTGCGGGTCCTGAGCACCGGACGCAACGTCACCGTCGTGCTGGAAGAGCCTTATCTCGGCAAGATCCTCAGCCTCTCTGCCGACCCCGTCCATGACGAAGAAGGCAATATCACAGGCGTGGTCCACGACGTGCGGGACATCACCGAGCAGGAACGCCTGCGCGACCAGGTCAATCAGTCCGACAAACTGACGGCGCTGGGGGAGATGGCCGGCGGCGTCGCCCACGACTTCAACAACTTCCTCACCGTGATCCTGGGCAACGCCCAGCTGATGCTGGCCACCGGTGACTTTGACGAGGAAAACCGCGAGTCACTGGAAACCATCGAGAGGGCGGCCGCCAATGCCGCCGAGACGGTCCGGCGGATCCAGGAATTCACCCGGGTGCGGACCGCCCGCAGTTTTAACCGGGTTGACCTCAATGCCGTGGTGCGGGAAGCCGTGGAAGTGGCGCGGCCGCGATGGCGTGACGAGGCGGAGGCGCGCGGCATCGCCATCGATGTCAACGTCGGGCTCGAGGAATTGCCGCCGATCAGCGCCAATGAGGCCGAGCTGGCCGAGGTACTGATCAACCTGATTCTCAATGCCGCCGATGCCATGCCGGAAGGCGGCCAGATCGATATCAGCACCAGGAAACTGGAAGACGGGGTGGAAGTGGTGGTTGCGGATAACGGCAGCGGCATGGACGAAGAGGTCCGCAAGCGCATCTTCGAGCCTTTCTTTTCCACCAAGGGCGCTGCCGGCAGCGGCCTGGGCCTCAGCGTCGCTTACGGTATCGTCGGCCGCCATGCCGGCGAGATCATGGTGGAGAGCCGGCAAGGCGAGGGAGCCACCTTTACGGTCCGGCTGCCGGTTATACAGGTGGATGATGAGAATATCGACGCACCGGCGACGGATGTCGCGATGCCGGAGCGGCCGGCCCGGGTGCTGGTGATTGACGACGCCGATATGATCCGGGTGCTCCTCGTTGATATCCTGGAAGGGATTGGCAGCTATGTCGAGGCGTCTGGTTCCGGAACCGAGGGGCTGATGCTTTTCGAGGAGGCCCGGGCGGGACCGGATGGACCCTTTGACATCGTGCTCACTGACCTGGGCATGCCGGGCATGTCCGGCTGGGAAGTGGCGGAAAAGATCAAGAAGATCAGCCCGGACACGCCCGTGGCTCTCATCACCGGCTGGGGGGACCAGCTCGACCCCGAGAAGATGGCAGAAAGTAAAGTTGATACGGTGATCGCCAAACCATTCCGCATGGAAGAAGTCAGGGCCCTGGTTGCCCGCGCGATCGCCGAACGGGACAGGCCCCAGGAGTAGCATGCCCGGTCATCGTCCGGGCGGCTGCCTGGTTCAGCGGCGGTGGCGCGAGAGAACCGCCGGCTGACACCTCTGAATGCGATGGTCGTGCTCTTTAAGAGCCGTTAGTATTAGAATAGTGACGACAGGTCATCGGCCTGCAAGGCGCGCCTGAGCGGCCGCCTGTTTAAATCGAAGGGGGAGGCCCTTTGAGGATCGGCTTTGACGCCCGCATGATTGCGTGGCGAGGAGTAGGCACATACTCCCGCAACCTGCTGAAACAGTACACCCAGGTTCCCGACCTGGAGGTTGTCTGTTTCCACGATTCCAAGACCGTTGACCGCATTCCCAAGAGCGATAACCTGATCAAGGTGGAGCTCAGCGAGGAGGTATTTGCTCCCCGCAGCCTCAACAAGATCGGCACCGCCGCCAACAAGGCCGGCTGCGAGCTCTTCCACTCACCCTATGTAGTGGCGCCCGGGAATCTGGAATGCCCGCTGATGGTGACCGCGCACGACATCATCCCGCTGCTGTTCCCTAAATCCATCCCGAGCTTCTGGACCCGCCGCACGTACAAGGGACTGCTGGCGGACGCCATCCAGAAGGCCGACCACATCATCACTGTCTCCACCGTTTCGCAGTCATACCTGCTGGCGCATTTCAACCTGCCGCTCAGCCGGGTCTCGGTGATCCTGGACGGGGTGGGCCATGAGTTCGGCCCCCGCAGCGATGAAGAAGTGAATGCGGTCTGCCAGAAGTACGAGCTCGGCCGTCCCAACATCCTCTGGCTGGGCGAGTTCATCGCCCACAAGAACGTGACGGCTCTGGTGAGCGCTTTTTCCGGCCTGTCGACGCGGATCCGCTCGCACCATAAGCTGGTGCTGGCCGGCGAGCTCAGTGGCGACTGGAAAGAAGTGAAGAAGGAGGCGGTCCGCCGCGGCGTCGGCGACCTGGTGCACTTCACCGGGTTCATCGAAGAGCCGGATCTGCCGGCGCTTTACTCCGCCGCCGACCTGTTCTGTTTCCCGAGCCTTTACGAGGGCTTCGGCCTGCCGCCGCTGGAGGCGATGGCCTGCGGCACGCCGGTCGTGTGCTCGAACTCGTCCTCGCTGCCGGAGGTGGTGGGCGACGGCGGCCTGCTGGTGGCGCCACGTTCAGCGGCGCTGAGCGCCGCTATCACCGAGGTGCTAACAAACGATAATCTGCGGCAGCGGCTGAGGCGCCGCGGCCAGGCGCGGGCGGCGCTTTTCTCCTGGGAGAACGCCGCCGGAAAGACGCTGGACCTGTACCGGGAGATCGTGAAGGATTGAGGGTACGGCGGCGCGCTGAGCGTCGCGCCGGGCATTGACTGGATGCGGGGAGCCGTGTTCCGCCGCGAAAACCAGGTTCCTTTGAGCATCGGGCCGTGTTCCGCCTGCGCGCCGGCTTCGCTATAATTAGAACCGCCGGGGAAGTGAAGCATGCGTGAGGCCCGGCTCCCCCTATGAGCCGACGTAGCTCAGCTGGTAGAGCAGCTCACTCGTAATGAGCAGGTCTGCGGTTCGATTCCGCACGTCGGCTCCACTTATTTTCGCCTGCATATGGTGGGATTTAGTAGGAAAGCACCGCGTTTGAAGACATCCCTTTTTCTGATTTGACACCTATTTTGACACCTACCCGATCGAAAAAACTCCGTTAATTACTCATGTTGATATATTCTTGTAGTTCGTCAACGCAAGAATGCGAATAGGAATTATTCTTCAAACGGTGCTAAATTCAATCCATGAAAAGCAAAGATTTAATAATTATTAAGTTGCTTTAGCTCCAGCTCCGTGATTTTGATTCCGCGCCACCGCTCCGAGGCGCGGGTGACCGCGGCAAACATCATCTTCATCACCGGCCGTTCGCCGAAGAGCGTCGGCGCTACTTTGCTGCGGCGCCGCTCCTCCTCAAACAGACGTTCGAGCATGTTGGTGGTCCGCACTGCTTTGCGGTGCCGGGGCGGGCATTTGAGATGCGCTATGCAGGCATCGAAGTCGTCCAGGAAGCAGCCCACCGCCGAGGGCACCTGCTTTTCGAATCGTTGAACCAGGTCATCTCTTAGGGCGATCGCCATCGCCGGCGAGGGCGCCTGATAGGCTGCGCGAGCAGCCTGGGTGAACTCAGCGTGCATCTCATCCGGCAGCTTGGCGGCGATGTTGCGCATCTTGTGGGCCAGACATCTTTGCCTAAGCGCCGTGGGCAGGCATTCCTCCACGGCCCGGATGAGCCCCGGCGCCCCGTCGGTGGCGGCAAAGAGCGGCTCGTCAAGCCCCCGGCGACGCATCTCCTCGATGAACTCGCGGCAGCAGTCGGTGGATTCCTTGGTGCCGGGGGCGATGTGGACAAGCACCTTCTTGCCCTCCCAGGTGATCGTCCAGGCCGCCAGCACCGCTTCGCGCCTGTATCCCGGCGTGAGGCGGGCGGCGATGCCGTCCAGGAACAGGTAGAGCGGTTTTACTTCCGAAAGGTCGCGGGTGGCGAAGGCCTCGTATTCTTCCCCAGATGCGCTCGGTGATCTTTGAGACCGCCGTTCTGGAAAGCATGCTGGCGCCGTCATCGCCTCTGAGCCGGAATCAACAGAAGACGAAGAGCGCCGCGTACTGGCTTCCATAAAATGCAATCTGGCAGCAAAACCGGAAAGCATGGCCTTTCACCTCGAAGCAACAGAAGTGAACGGGATTTCCACTAGCCGTATTATCTGGGATGGTGCCAGCTCATATGATGCAAATGCCTTGCTCGCTAACGTGGATAACGGGGAAAGAGGAGCCCTCGAAGAGGCGATGGATTTTCTGGAGTCCGAGCTTGATTGTGGAGCAGTTTCGGCAAAAGAGATCATAAAACGTGGCCGGGAAGCGGGGCACTCCGAACGAACCTTAAAACGGGCAAAGGGGAAACTGAAGGTGGAAAGCCGCAAGCTGGGGCATGATGGCGGCTGGGTTTGGGAAATCTCGAAGGGGGCCATTTCTGGCCTAAAAGCGCCCGAATCAGCCGAAGGGTGCCAATCTTCTATAGACGGCACGCTTGGCACTCTTCGGGAATCTGGCACTCTTCAGAAAAATAGAAAAACTTGGACTGGAACCGGCGGTCACTAAATAAATTTTGAATAACCCTGGAATAAAATCCGAAATTTGGGTATATTCACCTTGGAGCGATAAGTCCGCCTTGGGTTCCTGTGGTGCTTCCCTCAATTAGGGTACGAACCACGGGGCAACGAGCCCAAGAGGCACGCTCTTTTTCTTGCCCTCACAAGAACTGCCGCTCCAGTAGAACCTTTTCTTCAAATACCTCGAACCAACGGCTGTCTCCGAACTCGTATTTGCGGAAGATTCCGTTGGCGAACATGTCCACGGCCTGCAAGGCAGCTTCTTCATGGCTCCCCAGGTGATCGATATTCAGCGGGACTCTCGGCTGTATCCTTCCTTCCAACTGCCTCACGATGTAATCGTTAAACTCTCGAATCTCGAAGCTGCCCTTGCTTCTATCGATGTACAGCTGAATCCGGTTATCGGCCTGTTCGAAGGGGATCTCATCCAGCACGAGGCGGGAAATGTAGTTGTAAACCCGGGCTTTATCTCTTGCGAGTTCGTCATAAACCCGCCGCTTGTTCAATGTCACCGCATAGATACCAAATCGCAAATCAGACACCTGCTTGAAGAAATAGCCCTTTGCCTCAAGCGAAGTCTGAGTTCCCTTGATTTCGTGTTTGTAGTTTCGTGCCTTGCCGCGTTTGTTGATTTTGCGGCGGAGTGTCCGTTTTACGCCGTTGCGGATACCGATGTAAGAATCCCGGCTGCTCGTGGCCAGCACACAGATGGTAAAGAATCTGGAGGGCCGCTTGTTGACGAAATCAAAGCCCAGGTCCCCGCTCTCATCTAAGAATAGGTACCACATGGCAAGGATTCTATCTTAAAACCGGCGAGAGACAGCCCCTTAAATGGAAGTAATGGCCACGTGCCACAACAAAAAAAGGGAAGGGCTCGAACGTTCGGCACTGAAAAAATGGAAGGAGGTGCCAACATGAATAAACAGCAGTACAATTGTATTCAATGTGGCCGGGACTTCCCGGCTACGCGCGCCGATGCGAAGTATTGTTCACCTGCATGCAGACAGCGAGCTTACCGGGCACGCCGATTGGCGAGATGGTTAAGGATTATCCGTAACGCATACCCCATGGAACGATGAATTTCGTGACACCCCATGGAACGACGGTCAAACGTTCACACGTACGAACCACAATACGCGCGCCAGGGCAGGGCCTTGCGGTAGCTCCGAGTCGGCTATTTCTTTACCCGCCTGCATCCGTCCGATAGACTGATTTTTCAGAAAGACCAGTACGTGAGGTTTTTCCGTCTTCTCATGCTGATAGCATCTATGTCTGGATCAATCAATCCACGAGGGGTGAACTGAGTGGCCAAAAAGAAGAAGCCCATTGAGCAATACGATCATCAGGGCAAAAAGCGGGCGAACAATCCGCCTGTGGGCTTAGTAACGCCGGAAACGGATAGAGAAGGCGAAAAAAAGACCTATCAATACGATCCACATCTCGATCCTTCGCTTCAATGGGCTGGCAAAGCCGAACATGCTTCCTTCGAAGTCGATACCGTTTCTCTTCATGTGCACGAGCGCATAGACCCCCGCACTATTATTGAAGCCGTCAAACGAAAAAATGGTAACTCTTCTCTTCAAGGGTCATTATTTGAGCTTCCAGAAGAAAACCCGCCCCTTCGAGAAGCCATTGATTTCTACAAACATCCGCACAACTGGACTAATCGTTTGATTGCCGGTGATAGCCTGCTAGTCATGAATTCTCTGATTGAAAAAGAAGGCTTGGCTGGACAAGTTCAAATGATATACATCGATCCTCCTTACGGCGTGAAGTATGGAAGCAACTTCCAACCATTTGTAAATAAGCGCGAAGTAAAAGATGGAAAAGATGAGGACTTAACCGCTGAACCCGAAATGGTCAAAGCATTCAGGGATACCTGGGAACTTGGGATTCATTCGTACCTTACTTACTTGAGGGACCGGCTGCTTTTAACCAGGGAGCTCTTAATGGAAACAGGAAGCGTCTTTGTTCAGATAAGTGACGAAAATGTACACCATGTCAGGGAAGTAATGGATGAGGTTTTTGGGGCCGGTAATTTTGTTTCACAGATATTTTTTCAAACCACATCCGGCTTTGCCACAACGACTTTAGCTACCCTTGGAGACTTCCTTCTTTGGTACGCCAAGGATAAGAAACAGTTAAAAGTGAGAAAACTTTTTTCTGAACAGAATATTGTACCTGGCGCAGGAAACGCTCGTTGGCTACTTCTGCCAGATGGTACTTATAGGGGAGTCACTGCTGCTGAAAAAAGAGGAGAGAAGCAATTGC
>JAJYIN010000040.1 GCA_021790075.1 Actinomycetes bacterium
AAAGAGCTAGAGCCACACTCACGGAGCTGGCAGATTATTACGACCAGATAGTGCAGGCAATCAATAACAAGGACGTTGACAAATTGCAGCAGTTGGCATCGGATGGCTCCACACTCAGCAGTAAATACCATTCCATTGATTCCAACGCATTGATTTCAGACTATTACAAGAAACTTGAAGCCGACAAGGACAGGGAAAAGGAACTCCTGCAAAAAGCGCGGGAGCAAATACAGGCATTGAAGGGAAAATACGGGGACCGGTGGGTGTCCGTCGATCTCCAGCTCGATGACAGCAACGGGTGGATACAGCATTAAGGTTCTGTCAGTTGAGCAACAGAAATAATTATGCTTAGTAAGCAGTCAGGGCGGGCCCCGAAAGGGCCCGCCCTATTACGATCCTTGATTCAGTGCCGGTTCCCGGTTTGACGTTTTCGCCGGACCGGATATACCCTCAGGCAAACGTGATGAAGGTGACGTCGTCGAACTCAGGCTGGTTGCGGATCTCGTCGAGCACCTCCGCCGGGATGGGCTTGTCCAGCGTCACCGACATCACCGCCTTGCCGCCGCGTTTCTTGCGGCCCACGTTCATGTTGGCGATGTTGATGTTGCGGCTGCCTAGGATCGAGCCCACCTTGCCGATCATGCCGGGCACGTCGTCGTAGCGGAAGAAAGCCATGTACGTGCCGGGCTCGATGTCGATGTCGTGGCGGTATATCTGCACGAAACGGGGCCGGTGCCGGGGGCCGATGGTGGTGCCCCCCACTCCCAGCGGGCCGCGGCGGTCCTCGGACATCACCGTGATCAGGTTGGTGAAGTCCTGGGCCCGCCGGCGCTTCGACTCGGTCACCTTGATGCCGCGCTCCTCGGCGATGCCGGTGGCGTTGACATAGTTGACCGTCTCCTCGACGCGCCCATCGAAGGCGCCCTTGAAGAAGGCGACCGTGAGCAGGGTGGTGTCGTACTCGGCCAGCGCTCCCTGGTAGGTGATGTCGAACTTGTCCAGGGGGCCGTCGGCGATCTCCATGATCAGGCGGCCCAGTTTCTCGCAGAGCGGCAGGAACGGCCGCACCACGTTCATCTGCTCGACGCTGACCATGGGGATGTTGACCGCGTTGCTGACAAACTGTTCGTTGAGCGCCGCCGCCACCTGCTCGGCGATGATGGTGCCGGCCCGGTCCTGGGCCTCGATGGTGGACGCACCCAGGTGCGGGGTCACCACCACCGAATCGAAATCCAGCAGGGGGTTGCCCGCCGGCGGCTCCTTCTCGAAGACGTCGATGGCGGCGCCGGCGACCTTGCCGGACTGAAGCGCCTCCGCCAGGGCGGACTCCTTGATGATGCCGCCGCGGGCGCAGTTGACCACCCGCACGCCCTTCTTCATCTTCTTGAAAGCTTCCTCGTTGACAAAGCCCATGGTCTCGAGGCTCTTGGGCAGGTGGACGGTGATGAAATCAGCAGCCTTGTACAAATCGTCAATATTCTCAACCCCTTCGACTCCCAGCTCCTCGAAGCGGGCGGCGCTGACGTATGGGTCGTAAGCCATGACTTTCATCCTCAGTCCCTTGGCCCGCTGGGCCACCAGCACGCCGATGCGGCCGAGGCCGATCACGCCCAGCACCTTGTCGGCCAGCTCCACGCCGCCGAAGCTGGAGCGCTCCCACTTGCCGGCCTTGAGAGAGGCGTTGGCCTGGGGGATGTTCCGGCTCTGGGCCAGGAGGAGGCCAATGGTGTGCTCCGCCGCCGCCACGATGTTGCTCTGGGGGGCGTTGGCGACGATGATGCCCTTCTTGGTGGCCGCCTTGAGGTCGACGTTGTCGACGCCGATGCCGGCGCGGCCGATCACCCTGAGATCGTCGGCGGCCTCGATGATGTCGGCGGTCATCCTGGTGCCGCTGCGGATGATGATGCCGTTATATCCCTTGATCGCGTCCTTCAGCTCGTCCTGCTCGATGTCCAGCCGGACGTCCACATCGAATTCCTTCTTCAGAAGGTTGATGCCGCTCTGGGCGATCTTCTCCTTGACCAGGACGCGGGGCTTCTTGCCGCTCATCAGACCGCTTCCTTTCCAAATACCTGCTCGGCGGCGGAGACGCCGGAGCCCAACTGGACCGGATGGCCCAGCTCGTTTAGCGCCAGCTCCAGCGCCGTCACGGCCACGATGATGTCGGAATAATTGTAATAGCCGCAGTGGCCGATGCGGAAGATCTTGCCTTTCACCGGACCCTGGCCGCCCGCCAGCTGCACGCCGTATTTATCGCGGGTGAGCCGGCGCAGCTGGCCGTCCTCGATGCCCTCGGGAACCTTGACCGCGGTCACGGAGCTGGAGCTGTCGTCATCGGGCGAGAACAGTTCCAGGCCCATGCTCTGGATGGCGGCGCGGGTGGCGCGCCCCAGCACCCGGTGGCGCTCGAACAGGTTATCGAGGCCTTCCTCGCGGATCATCGACAGGGCCGCGTCCAGGCCCACCACCAGCGACACAGGCGGCGTGAACGGGGTGGTCGGCTGCGCCTGCCCGAGGGCCTTGCGCGCCTTCAGCCAGTCGAAGTAAAACCTGGGCAGCTTCGATTCCTCCGCCAGCGCCCAGGCCTTGCCGCTGACGCTGACAAAGGCCAGCCCCGGCGGAATCATGAGCGCCTTCTGGGAACCGGCCACCACGACGTCGATCATCCAGCCGTCAGTCCTGATCTCTGCCGAACCCATGCCGCTGATGGAATCGGAGACCAGCACCGCTTCGGAATCGGCGACGGCGGCGCCGATGGCCTTCATGTCGTTGACCACGCCCGTGGAAGTCTCGCTGTGGGTGACAAACACGGCCTTGATCTTGGGATTGTCCGCCAGCGCCCGGGCGATATCGTCGGGGCTCACGGCCTCGCCATATTCATATTCATGGAACTCGGCGATAAGGCCGTACGCCTGGGCCAGGTCATGCCAGCGCTCGCCGAATTTGCCGCAGGCGGCAACCAGGACTTCGTCTCCCGGCGAGCACAGGTTGACCACGGCCGATTCCATGGCGCCGGTGCCCGAGGAGGCAAAGGAGATGATGTCATTGCCGGTCTGGTAGACATACTTGAGGTTATCGTTCACCCGGTCAAACAGCTCCGAGTATTCGGCGGTGCGGTGATGGATGATGGGCCGCGCCATCGCCAGCGATACCTGCGGCGGGATCTGGGTCGGGCCCGGTGTCATCAGGAATTTCTTGATCATGGCAACATTCCTTTGGGGACGTACGTTTCCATTGTTTCCTATTCTAGATCTCTTCCCCGTCCTCTTCCGGTTCGATCCAGCTCATCAGGCTGCGGAGCTTCTTGCCCACGATCTCGATCTGATGGTGGGCCTCGCGCCGCTGGACGGCGTTGAAGCTGGGACGGCCGGCCTTGTTTTCCAGGATCCACTCGGTGGCGAACTCGCCGTTCTGGATCTCCTTGAGGATCTTGCGCATTTCGGCGCGGGTGTCTTCGTTGATGACGCGCTTGCCGCGGGTGATATCGCCGTACTCGGCCGTGTCAGAGATGCTGAAGCGCATGCCGGTGATGCCCTTTTCATACATGAGGTCAACAATCAGCTTGAGCTCATGCAGGCATTCGAAATAGGCGATCTCCGGCTGGTAGCCGGCCTGGACCAGGGTTTCGAAACCGGCGCGCACCAGCTCGCTGGCGCCGCCGCACAGCACCACCTGCTCGCCAAAGAGGTCGGTCTCGGTCTCCTCGGCGAAAGTCGTCTCGATGACGCCGGCGCGGGTGGCGCCGATGCCCTTGGCGTAGGCAAGCGCGATCTGCTCGGCCTGGCCGCTGGCGTCCTGATGGATGGCGATCAGCGCCGGCACGCCCCGGCCCTCGGTATACTGGCGCCGCACAAGATGGCCCGGCCCCTTGGGCGCCACCATGATGACGTCGACGTCGGCCGGCGGCACGATCTGGTTGAAATGGATGTTGAAGCCGTGGGCGAACATGAGCACGTTTCCGCCGGCGAGCCCGGGTGCGATCTCTTCCCTGTAGGTCTCAGCCTGGGAGTGGTCCGGCGTCAGGATCATCACCAGGTCTCCCGCCTTGGCCGCCTCGGCCACCGGCATCACCTTGAGGCCGGCCTTCTCGGCCGTCTGCCAGCTGGCGCTGTCCTCGCGCAGGCCCACGACGACGTTGACGCCCGATTCCTTCAGGTTGAGCGAGTGGGCGTGGCCCTGACTGCCATAGCCGATGACGGCGACGGTCTTGTCCTTGATCAGGTCGAGATTCGCATCCTTGTCGTAATACATGAGACTCCTTTGAGGGCTTGCGTTGCCAATATCCTAAGGCCTGCCGACCGGGTCCGCAGTTTCCTGCGCCTCATCAAACCCGGGAACAGGGAAACGTGCTTCCCGATCTTTCTACTTCTCGCCCCGCTCGATGGCGATCCTGCCGGTCCTGACGATCTCCAGCAGGCCGTGCGGCCTCAGCAGCTGCTCGAATGCCTCGATTTTTGCGGTCGTGCCGGTTATCTCCACGGTGAGCGACTTCTTGCCCACGTCGAGGATGTTGGCCCGAAAGATCTCGGCGATCTGCATTACCTCACCGCGGCTCTTCGGGTCGGTGCTCACCTTCATCAGGGCCAGCTCCCGGGACACGGTCCTTTCCGGGTCCAGGTCGGTGATCTTGATGACGTTGATCAGCTTGTGGAGCTGCTTGGTCACTTGCTCGATCGGGTGTTCCTGCTGGTCGAGCGTGATGGTCATCCGCGAGACGTTGGGGTCTTCGGTTACCCCGACCGCCAGGCTGTCGATGTTGAAGCCGCGCCGGGAAAACAGGCCCGCGATCCGGGCCAGGACGCCCGGCTTGTTTTCCACCAGGACTGAAAGCGTGTGTTTCATGTCTTGTGCCCGCCGATCATCTCATCGATGGACTGGCCTGCCGGGACCATCGGGAAAACATTCTCCTCCTGTTTGACGTGGAAATCCAGCACCGCCGGTTTCCTGGCCTTGATGGCAGTGCGGATCGCCTCGCCGACGTCCTTCTTGTCGGTGATGGTGATGCCCAGGGCGCCGTAGGCGTCGGCGACGCCGGCAAAATCCGGCTGGCAGGAAATGACCGTCTCGGAATAACGCTTGTTCCAGAACAGCTCCTGCCACTGGCGGACCATCCCCAGGAAACCATTATTGAGGATGCACACGATCACAGGTATGTCGTAGCAGACCGCCGTGGCCAGCTCCTGGATGTTCATCTGGAAGCTGCCGTCGCCGGCGACGTCGATGACCGTCTGCCGGGGGCGGCCGACCTTGGCGCCGATGCTGGCCGGAAAGCCGAAGCCCATCGTCCCCAGGCCGCCGGAGCTGATGAAGTGCCGGGGCTTGGTATGAGTATAGAAGAGCGCCGACCACATCTGGTGCTGGCCGACATCGGTGCAGATGATGGCGTCGCTCCTGGTGATGCGGTTGATCTCCTCGATGACATACTGGGGCATGATGGAACCCTTTAAATCCTTGTAATGCAGCGGATGCTTTTTCTTCCAGGCGATCACCTGGTCGAGCCAGGGCGCCGTCTTTTTGGGATCGCGCTTCATTGTTTTCAGCTCGGCCAGGATGCCCGCCAGGACATCCCTGGCGTCGCCGACGATGGGGATGTCGATGGGAACGTTCTTGCTGATCTCGGCCGGATCCATGTCAATATGGATCTTCCGCGCGTTCTTGGCGAAAGTCGCCAGCTTGCCGGTGACGCGGTCGTCGAAGCGGGCGCCGACGCCGATGAGCAGGTCGGAGTGGGTGACGGCGTAGTTGGCGTAGCCGGTGCCGTGCATGCCCAGCATGCCCAGGGAAAGGTCGTTGTCCTCCGGGAAGCAGCCCAGTCCCATGAGCGTCGTCGTCACCGGGATCTTCATCAGCTTGGCAAGGGCCAGCAGTTCTTTTTCGGCCCCGGCGGCGATGATGCCGCCGCCGGCGTACAGGACCGGCCTTTCCGCGGCCGCGACGGCGCGGGCGGCGGATTTGATCTGCTTTTTGTGACCCTTGACGGTGGGCTTGTAGCCGGGCAGGTCGATCCGGCCGGCGGGCTTGTATTCGATGTCGGCCAGCTGAATATCAGATGGAATGTCAATGAGGACCGGCCCCGGCCTGCCGGTGGAAGCGATGTAGAACGCCTCCTTGAACACCCGGGGAATGTCTTTCGCGCTTTTGATCAGGTAGCTGTGCTTGACGATCGGCTCGGTGATGCCGGTGATGTCGGCTTCCTGGAAGGCATCCGTACCGATGAGGTCGGTGCGGGCCTGGCCGGTGATGGCGACCATCGGCGTCGAATCCATATAGGCGTTGGCGATGCCGGTCACCAGGTTGGTGGCGCCGGGACCGCTGGTGGCGATGCAGACGCCGGTCTTCCCGGTCGCGCGCGCGTAGCCGTCGGCCATATGGGCGGCGCCCTGTTCATGGCGGACCAGGAAATGCTTCAAATCGGAGTCGTAGATGGCGTCGTAGAGCGGGATCACCATCCCGCCGGGCAACCCGAAAACGACATCGACTCCCGCCGCCTTCAAAGATTCAATTATGACTTCCGAACCCTTCATTCAACCTCTCTGCCTGCTGCTTTATCCTGTAACCGCGCCCTTTTCAGCACTGTGCACTAGCTTAACATATCTGGCCAGATATCCCCGGTCGTAGCGGGGCGGGACCGGCTGCCAGACCGCGGCCCTCGCCTTGAGCTCCTCGTCGGCCACCTGCAGATTCAGGCTCCTGCCGGGGATGTCGATCTCGATCTCGTCGCCGTCGCGAATCAGGGCGATGGGACCGCCCTCGAATGCCTCGGGCGAAACGTGCCCGATACTGGCGCCGCGGGTCGCGCCGGAGAAACGCCCGTCGGTGATGAGCGCCACCTCGCGGTCGAGCCCGGCGCCGGCGATGGCCGCGGTCGGCGTCAGCATCTCCGGCATTCCCGGGCCGCCTTTGGGACCCTGGTAACGGATGACCACGACGCTGCCCGGCTTGATCCGGCCCTGTTCGATGGCGTCCAGCAGCTCCGGCTCCGACTCGAAGACGAGCGCCGGCCCCCGGTGCTTGAGCATCTCGGGCAGGACGGCCGATTCCTTGACCACAGCGCCGGCCGGAGCCAGGTTTCCAAAGAGGGCCGCCAGCCCGCCGGTGGCATGATAGGGATTATCAATAGGATGGATGACCTCCGGATCGATCACGCCGGCGCCCGCCGCCTGTTCGGCGACGGTCATGCCGGAAACAGTGGCTGCCGAGCCGTCGATCTTCCCGGCGTCCAGCAGGATCTTCATCAGCGCCGGCACACCGCCGGCGCGGTGGAGGTCTTCCATGTGGTGAATCCCCGCCGGGGAGAGCGAGCACAGATGCGGCGTCGCCGCGGTGATCTCGTTGACTTCGTGGAGGCTGAACGGGACACCGGCCTCGTGGGCGACAGCGGCGAGATGCAGAGCCGTGTTGGTGGAGCAGCCCATGGAGGAATCCACCGCCAGGGCGTTCCTGACGGCGCGCTCGTCAACGATGTCGCCGGGCCGGAGCCCTTCAGCAACCATTTCCACGGCGCGGCGGCCGGCCTCGCGGGCCATGCGGATGCGGGCCGCGTGGACCGCCGGGATGGTGCCGTTCCCCGGCAGCGCCAGCCCCAGCACCTCGGTGAGGCAGTTCATGGAATTGGCGGTGAACAGGCCGGCGCAGGAGCCGCAACCGGGGCAGGCGCAGGTCTCGATGCGCGTCAGCTCCTCCCGGCTCATCTTGCCCGTGATGACGGCGCCCACTGCCTCGAACAGGTTATGCAGGTCAATCTTCTCACCGGCCAGATCGCCTGCCAGCATGGGGCCGCCGCTGACGACGATGGCGGGGACGTTCACCCTGAGGGCGCCCATCATCATGCCGGGCACGATCTTGTCACAGTTCGGCACCAGCACCAGCCCGTCAAAGGCATGGGCGCGGGCCATGACCTCGATCTCGTCGGCGATCAGCTCGCGGCTGGCGAGCGAGAAGCGCATGCCTTCATGGTTCATGGCGATGCCGTCACAGACGCCGATGCCACCGAATTCAAACGGCACGCCGCCGCCGGCCCAGATGCCGGCCTTGACGGCGTCGGTGATGCTGCGCAGGTGCAGATGACCGGGGATTACCTCATTGAACGAATTGGCCACGCCGATGAAGGGCAGCCCCAGCTCGCGGTCGCCCAGGCCCAGGGCTCTGAGCAGCGCCCGGTGCGGCGCCCTGTCGACGCCTTTCTTGATTGCATCGCTCGGATGTGACGCAGCTGAGTCCGTGTCCAAATCCTCCGGTTTGTCAAACCAACACCGAAAACCCGCGCTGCCGGCGGGTAACCGACATATATTATCACAACCGGTCAGTATCGGGGACGGCCGGGACGGGACGCACTTTCCAATTGTAGGCAACTCGGGCCCCCGGTGATAAGATTATCCCGCACCGGACTCCGTCAACCATGAGGCTGCAGACCAAAATCTCCCTGTACGTGGTGGCGGTGATGCTGGTGGTTGGTGGCCTGGGGGCTGCTGCCGTATACACCATCCAGAAAAGGGCGAGCACCCATCAGTTCGAAGAGACCACCGCCGCGCTCACCGCAACGATCCTGAACGGCCTTGAACAGGACATGATCCGCGGCGACCGCGATCACGTCCAGCAGACCCTCGACAGCCTCAGCCGCGAGGAAACGGTGCATGAGATCGACATCGTCTCCGCCTCAACAGGCAACATATGGGCTTCCACCGATCCTGCCACGATCGGCAGGCCCACCAACGAGGCCACCAGGCAGCTTCTGGCTGCCGCCGGGGCCCGGAACATCGTCAATGATACCGGCGACGGCATGGTCAGCGTTTCGGCCCCCATCGTGGCAAACGGCAACTGCCTGCAGTGCCACGGCAGCGTCGCCGACCCGCCCAACGCCCAGGGCCTGCTCGGCGCCGTCCGGGTGAACATCAGCGCCGCCTCCCTGGACAGGAGCGTCACCCGCAGCTACCAGATTATCCTGCTGCTCGGCGGACTGACCGCCATCTTCCTGGGCGGCTCCATCGTCTTCACTTTGCGGCGCTCTGTCCTCAGCCCGCTGGGCCGGTTGACGGGCGCCGCCGCCCGCATCTCCGACGGCGATTATGCGGTGAGGGTGCCTGTCAACCAGCGAGGGGACGAGCTGGACTCTGTCTCGATAGCTTTTAACGACATGGCGGAAAAAGTGGCCGAGCACACCAGCCGTCTGGAAGAAGCCAACCTGGCCCTGGACCGGGCCAACCGGACCAAATCTGAGTTCCTGGCCAATATGAGCCACGAGCTGCGCACGCCGCTGAATGTCATCATCGGGTTTTCCGAGGTGCTGCGCGACACGCCTCCGGAAAGTCTGTCCGGGCCGGACCGGCGCGAGTTCTGCGATAATATCATCACCAGCGGCTACCATCTGCTGGAGCTGATCAACGACGTCCTCGACCTGGCCAAGGTGGAAGCGGGACGGATGAAATTCACTCCAGTGGAGTTCCTCGCGGCCCCCGCCCTCTCTGACACCGTCGCCACCATGCAACCGCTGGCGGCCAAGAAAAACATCAGCCTCAGCGTTCAGATTTCCGGCCGGCTAAGCTCCATTTACGCAGATGCCGGTAAATTCAAGCAGATTGTCTATAACCTGGCCGGCAACGCCGTCAAGTTCACTCCCCCGGGAGGCGAAGTCAGGGTCTCCGGGGCCGTGATGGGACCCTTTGCCCGGTTTGCGGTGGCTGATAACGGCGTGGGCATCTCCAGCGCCGACCAGGAAAGGATCTTCTCCGAGTTCCAGCAGGTGGACGGCTCCACCTCCCGCCAGTATGAAGGAACCGGCCTGGGCCTGGCTCTCTCCAGGAAGTTCGTGGAGCTGATGGGTGGGAGGATTTGGGTGGAAAGCAGCCCCGGCAAGGGCAGCACGTTTTACTTTACCCTGCCGTTGCCGGCGGAAAAGACCCTGCCGGCGCCGATCACCGTGGAACGGAAAGCAGCGGCGCACGTAAATGAGGACCGCCAGGAGGATGCCTGGCCCGGGTTCCCCGGGAAGGAGGAGTCTCCGGGGATCCTGGTGGTGGAGGACGACCCCAAGACTGCGAAACTGATTGGCCTCTGGCTCTCCCAGGAAGGATACCGGGTCGATTACGCGGCCGACGGCTACCAGGCCCTGGAAAAGGCCAGCGCCAGCCTTCCCTTCGCCGTCTGCCTGGACATCATGCTGCCGCGCAAGGACGGCTGGCAGGTGCTGCACCAGTTGAAGAGCAATCCGGAAACAGCCGACATCGGCGTCATCATCTGCTCGGCGCTGGACAATCCTGATCTCGGCTTTGCGCTCGGCGCCGCAGATTTCTGCCTCAAGCCCCTGTCCCGCCGCCACCTGCTTGACAAGCTTAAACATTTGCAGCAAGTCACCCCGGGAGGGCGCTCGCGTCCCCAGGTGCTGGTGGCCGACGCTGACGACGCCGCGGCCCGCGCCACCGTTGCCATGCTCGAGCGGCAGGGTTTCAGCGTCATCAGGGCCGCCGGAGCCCAGCAGGCCAGGGACATGGCTCTCGAGCACAGTCCGGACATCATCATTCTCGACCTGCAGCTTCCCGAAGGCGGCGGTTACGACGTCCTCTCGTTCCTCCAAAAGCATCCGGTGACGGTGGATATACCTGTGATCGTCACCAGTGACAAGGCGCTCTCGGACCGGGAGCGGGATCTGCTCAGCAGCCATGTCGAGAAGATCATCCCCCGCGGTGACGCCCGCGAGAGCCTCATGCGGGAGATCTTCCGCCTGGAGAAGCTCCACCCGGAACGGGCCCGGCTGCTCGACCCCGAGACCAGGGTCTTCAACCGGCGCTACTTCGAGAAACGCCTGGCGGAGGAGCTGGCGCGCGCCGAGCGCCACTCCCTTGACCTGTCAGTGCTGCTGATCGAGATGGATACGGCCGAGGGCCGGACGGAGGCCCATTCGGCGATGCTGGAAGCGCTGGCCGGCACGCTGAGGCGCAACATCCGGGCGGCCGATCCGCTCGCCCGTTATGACGACAGCCGCTTCGCCGTGCTGCTGCCGGAAACCCCGCGCGACGCCGGCCTCAAGGCCGCCCAAAAAATGGTGGACCTGGTGCGGGGGCAGCAGTTCCGTGACGATGCCGGCGCATCCTTCACATTCACACTGAATGTCGCGGTCACCGACAGCCACTGCGGCTCGGTGCCGGCGGCGCAGATCGCCGCCAGGCTGGAACAGGGCATCGAGGAGATCAGGCAGGCCGGCGGCGGCGAGGCGAGGCTAACATGAAAGGGGCAGCATGATTACCGTATTGCTGGTGGAAGACAACCATATGAATGCGCGCCTGGTCAAGTACGTGCTGGAGCGTGACGATTTTGAAATGATCCTGGCCACAACGGCCGAGGAGGCGATGAGGATGGCCGCCGAGCACCAGCCCGACATCATCCTGATGGATATCCAGCTGCCCGGCATGGACGGACTGGAGGCAACCCGGCAGCTGAAACTGGACCCGCAAACATGCGATATCCCGGTTGTGGCGATTACGGCCCATGCCATGCGCGGCGATGAGGAACGGATCCTGGCGGCGGGCTGCCGGGGCTACATCTCCAAGCCGATCAACACGCGCGAGCTGGGCAGGACGGTGGCGAAATTCGCCGCCGGCTAGCGGCGGATCATCCCCAGACACCTTCGGGCTAACGGCGGATCATCCCCAGCGCCGCCTTTACCGTCCGCACCATCTGCTCGGGGTCGAACGGCTTGGTGATGTGGCCGCGGGCGCCCAGGGCGGCGCCGCGCTCCATGTCTTCCAGCTCTCCCTTGGCTGTCAGCAGGATTACCGGGATCTTGCTCAGTTCCTCGTCGGCGGCCAGCTCCTCCAGCACCTCAATGCCGTCCTTGCCCGGCATCATGATGTCCAGGAGGATGAGATCCGGTTGCGATTCGCGCAGCATCTCCATGGCCTCGATGCCGTCGGCCGCCTCGTCGACCCCGAGGCCGTCGGCCTCCAGATTGGCGCGCACCAACGCCCTCAAAGATGCCTCATCATCAATGATGAGGACGCGTTTCTTGCCTTCCCCGGTTGCTGCTTCCATGTCTGACCCCCGCTGGATTTGGAAAGAACCGGTGGCCGGTCAACGGCCGCCGCCCACCACGAGCGAGTCATCCCGGCGGGATTCCTGGTCGGAATATGCCACCGGCAGCTCAAAGAAAAACCTGCTTCCCTCGCCGACCCT
>JAJYIN010000041.1 GCA_021790075.1 Actinomycetes bacterium
GCAGTACGCGCTTGACTATGGCGGGCGGGGTGTCAAGTTTGGTAAGGGTTGGCTGTTGGTATGTACTCATCGGCCAAACCACCTTTGCCACCATGAGCGCCGAAGCCTGAGCTGGCGCAAGACCTCTTCCCGCTGCTGAATCAGCACCTGGCGGCTTCGGAAGCCCAGGGGCATTGATAACGCTTGTTCAATTGCTGCCAGCTCGCGGCGTAGCTCTTCGCGGGAGGCGGTCATTTTAGGCCCCGTCCCCGCTTTCAGCTTTCTTCTGTTCAACCCATTCCATCAGCGAATCATAGGGAATGCGGATCACTCGCTCGCTTAGCCTGATTGCAAATGGCTTCCATTCGCTCGCAGCCTTAGCGTAGGAAACCGAACGGGAGAACCCGCATAGCTCCCCGGCCTCCACCACCCGGAGCAAAACCCGCTCCTGCCCGTCCTTAACCCGTACCACTGACCCTTCCCGCTTAGTCATCATTCCGTCTTCCTTTCAGCTAGAGTTCTGGCAAGTCTTGACAGCTCCAGTGGGAGCCGATATCATCCTTCCAGAACGTCACGGTATAAGCAAATGATTTACCGCCACTTTTAACGTCATGGGAAAAGAGTTTTTAATGGAATTTGCGAAATCGCGGGAAGAGATGGGAAAAAGCCTGGCCGAAGGTTTTGTTTCCACTTGGGACGTGGCGGCGGAATACGAGGTAGCCGATGGCGTGCTACGCCGCACAGACTGGAGGGGAGGCTTTGAAAACCCGCTTCCTTGGGATCGCCAGTATCGGCCTGGCGCTTATCCGCAGCTTGTGGCTGAGTTTGCCAGACTTAACGTAAATGAACCCGCCCAGCTAATCAGTTTCGCCAAGACGTGGGGAGCGCTCGGATTCCTGGAACAAATTTTAAGTCTGCCGGTGGTGCTGCCGGGTGAGACGGAAAAACAGATTGAGTATTTAAAGGCCGTTGGCGGTGACCCGCTAAGCTGGATTGCCGCCCACGTTCAAGGGGTGAATGTTTGCCTGAGATTGATCGACTGTCTACTGCGCAGGGACTATAGGGAAATCGAGAGCTACCTTAAAGCCTTCCGCCCTACGCTCTCATTTGTAGAGGCAGGACTTGAGCCGTCAACCGATATTTCCATTTTATACGGCAGGCGCTATCAGACAGTTTCCTCGTGGTTTTCCGCCCCCGATCCGGAAAGTTACAACCCCCCCTATTCTGAGCAAGAGCAAAGCTTCATGCTCGCGAAGAACGTTATCGAAGGCATAGTTAACGACAACCTTAGAGGCGGTATTGCCCCTGCCCTAAAACATGGCTGGGAAACCGGCTTCGGCGAACTCTTTGAGTTTGTTTCCTTAATGGACGTCATCTACTGGCATTTAATGCGAATCGCTACTTCCAAAGTAGGTTTGGCGAAATGCCAGGAGTGCGGCCAGTACTTCATACAAACCCACGGGAGGCAACGTTTCTGCCCGCCGGAGGACTGGGAGGGTGAACAGGCGGAAAGCCGGTGCGCTCGCCGTTATCGCGCACGTAAAGCAAGAAAGAAAAAACGAGGAGGCTAACGCATGGCTAAGCGCGGACAAAACGAAGGCAGCATTACCAAACGCAAGGATGGAAGGTGGGTAGCAAGGCTCACTATCGGTTACGAGGGCGGCAAGCAGAAACGCAAGTGCATCTACGGCAGGACGCGGGAAGAAGTGGCCGGGAAGCTGGCCGAAGCACTCAAGGCCAAACGTGATGGCCTGCCGGTGACGAATGACAGGATCACCTTTGGGCAGTTCCTGGACAAGTGGCTGGAGGATTCTGTCAGGCCCAGCGTGCGGGCCACCACTTACTATCGTTACACGCGGGAAGTCAGGCTTCATATTGAGCCCACGCTGGGCAAGGTTAAGCTGGCGAAGTTATGCCCAGGGGACATTCAAGCGCTGCTTAACACGAAGCTAAAGGATGGCCTTTCACCGGCCAGCGTTCGCCATATGCACGCCGTTATTCGCCGCTCACTTGAGCAGGCTTATCAGTGGCAGCTTGTCCCCCGCAACGTGGCAAAGCTGGTGAGGGCACCGCGTGTCCAGAGATACGAGGCGAAAACGCTTTCCCCGGAAGAGGCCGCCGCATTCCTGGAGGCGGTGAAAGGGGACCGGCTGGCAGCCCTCTACACCGTGGCTATGGCTTTAGGACTCAGACGCGGGGAAGCCCTAGCGCTCAAGTGGGAAGACATTGACATGGAATCCGGGACGCTCAGGGTACGCCATACGCTTAAGAACTTGCCCGGTGGTGGCTGGAGTCTGACCGAACCGAAAAGCAGGCAGAGCCGCCGGACTCTTGGCCTACCCCAGTTTGCAATTCAATCGCTAAGAGAGCACCGCAGGCGTCAGCTCGAAGAGAAGATGCTTGCCGGTTCCCATTGGCAGGATCACGGTCACGGCTTTGTCTTTACGTCGATTATCGGAACCCCGCTTGACGGCGACAACGTTTACAAGCTCTTTAGGCGATTGCTTAAGGAAAACGAGCTGCCGGATATCCGCTTTCACGATCTCAGGCACTCCTGCGCGAGCTTGCTTCTTGCCAAGGGCATCAGCCCCCGCGTAATCATGGAAACGCTAGGCCACTCTCAGATAAGTCTAACGATGGACACTTACAGCCACGTCATGCCGGTGCTGATGAAGGAAGCAGCGGACGCGATGGACGCCATTCTCTCAGGCGGAAATTAGGCTAGTTTGATCCGGGTAGGCGTCAAAATAGGTGTCAAATGGGGAAATTCGAGGCCGCCGCCCGGCCCGGAAAGACTGCATATTGCCCTGTTTGCAGGACTTTGAAGTGGTACGCCCGACAGGAATCGAACCTGTAACCTTGGGATTAAGAGTCCCCTGCTCTGCCAATTGAGCTACGGGCGCATATGTAACATCCACTTGCGCGTCAGCACTGCCAGCAAAGCGGGCGCCGTCCTGCTGTGCTCGGCGTGCTCCGAATCGTGCTGCACGCATTAACATCCGACGGCCCGCTGGGCGGGCCGAGAAAATAGTCTAGCATACCCGCAGGCGCGGATGAAAGCACCCACTGGATGCGTTCCGTCAACGGAGAGTATTGCCGCGAACCATTCGCGTGCAGAACGGTCAGGAAATCCCGCGCGTTCACAGGCTCGACCTGATGGCGTAGGCCACGAAAACCGCGTACCAGGCTCCGCCCAGGAGCAGCATCCACCAGGCGATCGTGTGTTTGATGCGGATCCAAAGCGTCAGCAGCAATCCTGAGCCCAGTGCCAGGACGGCGCTCACCACCGCCACCGTGGTCAGATGCCATTCCGTCAGCAGCAGGCCCACGGTCACCGGGAAGGCGCTCTGGAAGACCATGGCGCCGGTGATGTTGCCGAGCGCCAGGGTGTCCTTGCGGCCCCTGATCCAGAGGACGCTGTTGAATTTCTCCGGCAACTCCGTGGCCACCGGCGTGATCAGCAGCGAGATGACCAGGGCCGGCAGCCCCAGGAACTCGGCAAAGGAGTCGACCGCGGAGACGAACAGCCGCGCCCCCAGGACGATGGCTGCCAGTGACACGGCGATCTGCAGCAGGATGCGGGGCGGGTGGGGGAGGTCCGGAAGGTGCGAGCGGTGGAAATAAAGGGCCCGCGTCTCCGCGTCCAGGTCGCCCTCAGTCCTCAGGGTTATGAAGACGTAGATGAGGTAACCGATCCACAGGACCGGCGCCAGCACATAATGTAGCGGCTTGACAGGGATGATGCCGGTGATGACGGCCGCCATATACATGATGACGAAGAAAAGGAGGTCGCGGCCAACTATGTGATGGTTGACCTGCGGGTTTAGCTCGCGGCCGCGGCTGAAATGGAAGACGACCAGCGCCGTGCCGGTGACGAACATGGCCAGGGTGGAAAGCATGAACGGGGCGCCCAGGATGGCGCCAATGCCGATGTCCTCGTGGGTGCCGTCGCCCGAGAAAACTATAGCCACCAGGGGCACCAGCGTCTCCGGCAGGGCAGTGCCCACGGCGGCGAAGATGCTGCCGACGGCGCCCTCGCCGAGGCCGTGTTTCTTGCCAAACCACTCGATGCCGTTGGTGAAGCCCTCGCAACCGGTCAGAATGATGACCAGGCTGATGATGAGGAGGAATGCAGTCAACTGGTGTACACTCCCTACATTGCCATGTCACTTTGCGAGCCTGTCGCATATATTTGATCTGTCCGGCCCTGCCGCTCTTGCTGGACCAGTCCGGCTATGCCGGCTTTCATGCTCGTCCGGCTATGCCGGCTTTCATTGGGCCTGTCCGGCCGCCTGCGTTTATTGGAGCCGTCCGGGGCAGGTTATCATACCAGTAGGACTCTTGCCGCCGGTTTCAACTGCCGCCAGGAGTGCCATAATTTGAGTCCGGGGCAGGGACGCGCCGCCGGTGCGGGGCAGAAAAGCCTGCATCCGGCGCCGGCGGGGTCGTTGGAGGGGAGGCGCCCCCCTCCCCCTGTGGGGCAGAAAAGGTCAAAAGCCGCAGGATCGCCTGATACCGGGGGAGGACAACCGGGCGGCCGTCCGAAGTTGGAATAAACCATGAGCAATCACGCTGAAGCACATCATCACGAAGCCAAGCTGGGCGCCGCCCTGGTCTCGGTGATGATCAACATCCTGTTGATACTGATCAAGACCGTGGTGGGCGTGCTTACCGGCAGCATCGGCATCCTGGCGGAGGCGGCCCATTCGCTGCTGGACCTGACCGCAAGCATACTGGCATTCCTGGGCATCCGCTGGGCGGGCCGGCCGGCGGACGCCACCCATGCCTTCGGCCATGCCAAGTTCGAGAATTTAAGCAGCTGGCTGCAGATGCTGCTCTTGGGGGGCACCTGCGGCGTCATCCTCTATGAAGCCGCCGCGCGGCTGATACGTGGTTTTACCATCGAGGTCACCTGGTACGCCCTGGCGGTCATGGGCGTAGCCATAGTCCTTGACTTCGGGGTCAGCCGCTACCTGCACAGCACCGCCCACCATGCCGGCGGCAGCGCCGCCCTGGAAGCGGACGCGCTCCATTTCGTCTCGGACATGTGGGGAGCCATTGCCGTGGTCATCGGCCTGGCGCTGGCGGGGCTGGGCGTTCACGCCGCCGACCCGATTGCCGCCATCCTGGTCGCTATCGTCATCGGCGGCACGGCGATCCGCTCGGGGTTGAGGACGACGGCCATTTTGCTTGACAAGAGTCCTGATCAGACCATTCTCAAGCAGGTGAAGGCGATCGTGGCTGCCTACCCCGGGGTAGTCGATTACCATGACCTCCGGGCCCGGCAGGCGGGGAGCCAGGTGCTGCTGGACGTCTGCATAGAGCTGAAGAAGGACACCAGCCTGGGGCGCGCCCATGAGATATCCCATGAGCTTTCCGAGGAGATCAGGCGGCGGGTGCCCCGGGTTGCCGACGCGCTGGTGCATGCCGAGCCGGCTTGCCGCTACGAGCCCCACGAAGAGGTCCGGCACCCGGGGCATTAGGGCGGCGTCACCGCCGGCGCCCAAGCCGGCTTTCGCGCTGGCGTCACCGCCGGGCCTCAGGCCGGCCGGCTTCCTCGCCGGGCTAGTACCGGAAACTCCTGAACACCAGGCCCGTCAGCGGCTTGGGATAGAAATAGGTTGACTTCTGGGGCATCTTCTCGCCCGCTTCGGCGACCGCCTTGATCTCTTCCATGGATGTGGGGTTGACAAAAAAGGCGACCTGGCAGCCGGAGTCCGGCAGCGCCGCCAGGGCGGCGCCGGTGCGCTCCATGAAGCGGACGCGGGCGTCCGGGTTGGCGCCGGCGGGGGAGATGCCCAGGGCGCCGGCAAGGATGACCCGGTCCAGCACGGCCACGTCCAGCGAGCGGTAGGCGGCTGAATGTCCCTCGCCGGCGGGAATCATTGGCCGCGGGCGCCGGGCCGCCAGCACGTGGTAGCTGCCGCTGCCGGCCAGGTACATGCCGAAAGCGTTGCGCCCGCCGTCGAGCTCCCGCATCATGGCGATCATCTGCTGCTGGGCGCCGGCGCCGCTGCCGGGAACATCGTGGATCTCGAAATCGCCTTCCAGGGAAGCCGCCAGTCCCGCCAGCGTCTCATCGTCAAGGCCGGAGACGAAGCGGTGAATCGGCAGGATTGATTTTCCGTCTATATCCATATTGGAAAGATAGACCATGGTGAAATCGCAGGGCATGTCGCCGGCCGGCTGTCTCTGCTCCCGCCGGGCATTGCGGTAAGCCAGCATGGTCTCGTAGCGGTGGTGGCCGTCGGCGATGAGCAATGTTTTTGCCGACAGGGAAGCGCTGAGCGCCCCGGTGTCCCCGGGATCGTCGATGACCCAGACGGTATGCCGGGTGCCGGCCTCGTCGGTAAGGTCGATGGCCGGCCCGCCGCCAGCGCCGGCCGCCAGCTTCGCGGAACTGTTGTCAGGCTCGGAGTACAGGCAGTAGATCGGGCTCAGGTTGGCTTCGGTGGCCTCCAGGAGCCGCAGGCGGTCCTCCTTTGGCCCCGGCGCGGTTTCCTCGTGGGGAAGGATCTTGCCCTCGGAGAACTCCGCCAGGCGCACCAGGGCGATGAAGCCCTCCCGGACCGTTGGCGTGCCGTCAGCATCGAGGTATTCTTCGCGGCAGAAATAAAAGGCGGGCCGGGCTTCGGGGATGAGCACGCTCCGCCGGATCCAGTCGTCGAGGGCGGCGGCGGCGCGGGTGTATCGGTTGTTCGCCTCATCGTCGCTCGCAAATTCCATCCCGAAATCGAGATGGACCGCATTGTACGGACTCTTCTCGGTATAGCGCTTCTGCCCGGCGGGGCTGATGATGTCGTAGGGAGGAGAGATCGCCACAGAGAGATCTGGCACCCTCTCCGGGTTGTAACGAAGCCCTTTGAATGGAACGACGTCTGCCAATTTCGTCGCGGGGCTCAACCTTCGCGGGCGATCCGGTGCGCTACGGACTCGAAGTGCCAGCCCCAGATGATCAACTCCACGGTCTCGGAGAACGCCTTGGGCTTGGTCATGAGCACCTTGATCAGCATGCGCCAGTAGCGGAAGGCGTTCCTCGAGAAGAGGCCAATCCTGAACATGCTCAAGAAGAGCGCCCTGATGTCGCGCAGGTTGTGGCGCCCGACGCTCTTTCTCACGGTCGGCCGGTAGTGCCTGAGGAATTCCTCGACGCGCTGATAGTAGATCTGCGGGGAGTAGATGGTCTGCAATACCTGATGGTAGCCGGCTATGAGCTTTTCGGCCGGGATCGTCGGGACGAAGGTGAGCTGGCCGGCGTTCTCCCCGCGCGTGCGTTCGAGCAGTCTGCCTTCCTCGCTGAGCCGCTTCTCCAGATCGGTGTTCGGGAGCACCGCGAGCAGGCCGACCATGGCGGCAGGCGTCCCGAGCTCCTTGATGTACTCGATGTGGTCGGCGAAGATGTCCTGGCGCTTGGCGTCCGCGTCGAAGCCGACGATGACGCCGATCATCACGTTCATGCCGTAGGTCATGATCGTCTGCACGGCCTGGAGCGGATTGACCTTCACGTTCTGCAGCTTGGCGCATTCCCTGAGGCTTTCCTGCGACGGCGTCTCGATGCCAATGAAGACCTTGTAGAAATTCGCGGATGACATGAGCGCCATCAGGTCCGGGTGCTCCGCCAGCCGGATGTCAGCCTCGGTCATGAACTTGTAAGGATAGCCGTGCCTGCTCTGCCATTCGACGAGCGCCGGCAGCATGGCCTTGATCTTGGGGATGTTGCCGATGAAGTTGTCGTCCACAATGAAGATGGTGCCGCGCCAACCAGCATCATAGAGGTGCTGGATCTCCGCGATGAGCTGTTCTGCAGCTTTCAGCCTGGGCTTCTGGCCGAAAGTGATGCGGATGTCGCAGAATTCGCACTTGTGCGGGCAGCCGCGCGAATTCTGGATGGCCATCGTCGTGTAGTCCCTGAAGTCGATGAGCGACCAGTCGGGAAGGGGGGTGAGCTCGAGCGAGGGCCACTCGCCGTTCTGTTCGTAACGGCGCCTGGTTTCGCCGCGGGCGAAATCTGCGAGGAACCTCGGCAGCGTCACCTCGGCCTCGCCCAGGACGAAATGATCGACGCCCGCGGTTTCTTCCTTCTGGTTTGTGAAGAGCGGCCCGCCGGCGATGACCGTCTTGCCGGCCGCCTTCGCGCGGCTGATGATCTTCTCTGCAGACTCTTCCTGCACGATCATCGCCGAGACCATGACGATGTCGGCCCACTCGATGTCGCTGTCGCGCAGCTTCATCACATTGAGGTCCACAAGCTTCTTTTCCCAGTCCGAGGGAAGCATGTTCGACACAGTGAGCAGTCCGAGCGGCGGGAAGACCGCCTTCTTGCCGGTGAATGAGAGCGCCCTTCTAAAGCTCCAGAAGGTGTCCGGATATTCGGGATATGTCATCAGGACTTTCGTTTTCGAACCTTCCTTCAGGTTCAAAATCTTTGGCGGCCGTGAGGCCATGGGAAAAAATACCCCACCGATAATACCCATTTGACACGAGCTTCATCAATCCTATCATTTCCTCGGGGTCCTGCATGCGGTTTCGAATCACAATCACGGGAGAATAGAATAAGAGAAGCTAAAGGAGGATTGTTTTGGCAAAGACAGTTAAGAAAGAGGAAGTCTCCGCGGTGGAAGGGCCGGAGGAAAAGCACACATCCGGTTATTACCGGGAAGAGTTCGGGCGCGTGGCGCGCTTCTACGACTTCGGCGTGGGGATGGCTTTCCGCTGGGTCGGGGGCGAGGTTGTCTTCCGCTGCGGCATCGTGGAGGCGGTCGAGGCCTATCCGGGAGACCACGTGCTGGACATCGCCTGCGGCACCGGCACCCTGCTGCAACTGCTGGCCGCCTGCGCCGGGCCCGAGGGCCGGGCGGTAGGCGTTGACATGTCCGGACACATGCTGGAAGTGGCGCGCCGCAAGGCGGCCGCCGCCGTGGCGGCCGGGGAGCCGCTGGCGCCCCTGGAGTACATCCAGACCAACGCGGAAGACCTGCCTTTCCCCGATGCTTCCTTCGACCGGGTTACCGCTTCCCTGGCGATTCACGAGATGAACCGGGAGGGAAGGATGAACGCGCTTTCGCAGATGCACCGGGTGCTCAAGAAGGGTGGCCGCGCCGTCGTGGCCGACATGCGGTCCCCCGATACGCCGCTCACCAGGCTGGGCATGAAAGTGGTCCGCCTGGTGGAGACTGACACCCTGGATGATATGTGGTTTGACGGCCTTTACCGGGAAATGGGCCGCGCCGGGTTCCGGGAGCGGCGCCGGCATATCGCCGGTAAGGGCTTCTTCGAGATGATCGTGGCGGAAAAATAGGCGGAGACGGGTGCGGGACTGAGGCAGGGTCGAGGCTGATGACAGCGGGCCGCAGGTGGGAATGCCCGCTCAGCTGAGGGATTCCTTGATCTCCACGGCCAGTTTATAGGCGCGGTTCCTGGGCGCGCCCGTAGCCAGGGCCGCCAAAGCGGCGGCGCGCCGGGCGGGCAGGCCGGCGTCCAGCAGCTCGCGCAGCAGTTCGTCCAGATGCGCTTTTGCGGCAGCCTCGCCGCTAACCGCCTCGCCCGGCCCGAACACCAGAACGACCTCACCCTTGACCTTTTCCGGCAGGCCGTCAGCCAGCTCCGCGGCGCTCCCTCTCGTTATTTCCTCGAATTTCTTGGTCAGCTCACGGCAGACAGCCAGCGGCCGTCCGGCCAGGATGGGCGCGGCGGCGGCCAGTGTGGCCCGCAGGCGGTGGGGGGTCTCGAAAGCGACGCACGTGCGTGTCTGCGCGGCCACCCCGCTTAGCACTTTCTTAAGGTCGCCCTTGCGGCGGGGCAGGTAGCCCAGGAAGACAAAAGAATCGGTGGCGAATCCGGAGGAGACCAGGGCGGTCTCGATGGCCGAAGGGCCGGGGAGGACCTCCACCGGCAGCTCCTTCGCCAGCGCCGCCGCGATCAGCCGGTAGCCAGGGTCGCAGATGCCGGGCATGCCGGCGTCGGAGACGAGCGCGATCGTGTCGCCGCCCCTTAGCCGCCCCAGCAGCTCCGGCAGTCTTTTCAGCTCGTTATGCTCGTAAAAGCTGACCAGGGGCTTGCTGATGCCGTAGTGGGAGAGCAGGGCCCGGGTGCGGCGCGTGTCCTCGGCGGCGATCAGGTCGGCCTGCCTGAGGGTGTCGAGCACGCGCAGGGTGATGTCGCCCAGATTGCCGATCGGCGTCGGACAGATGTAAAGCAACTGGCCTCCCAACCAAAAGAGCAAGGCTTGATGCCTTGCTCTTGCTGAAACTGGATTAAACCGTATTTCCTATGCCTTGTCGATGGCCTCGTTGGGGCAAACTTCCGAGCAGGAGCCGCAGTCGGTGCATTCGTTGGGGTCGATCATAAAAATGTCATCTCCCTCAGAGATGGCTTCCACGGGGCATTCATCCATGCACACTCCGCACGCCAGGCATTCTTCGTTGATTTCAAAGGCCATGCTTCACCTCCTGCAGCTTTCTGATCGGCGACGAAACGTCTGTGACTTTGTTGGTCATCTTATTCTTTATGCCTTCCCGGACTCGGGTTTGTCAAGTGAAACCAGATCGTAGGCGCGGCGGCCCAGCCCCAGCTTCTCAGCATGGACGAGCTGGGCGCGGGGGTCAATACCGCGGTGGATGGAGCCGAACTTGTCCGCTCCCGTGCGGGCCGCTTCGGGGAGCATGCTGGGGGTGATTCCCGTGGCCGCGTTCACCAGGTCCAGGGAAGCCGCGTCGGCCGCCACCGGGTCCCTGGAGGCGACGATGCCGATGTCGGGGACGATGGCGTTGTCGCTCCAGCCGAGGCAGTCGCAGTCAGGGGTGACGCTCAGCACGTAGTCGATGGCGGCGAACTTGCCTTTCTTCTCCGCCAGGACGCCGGCCATGTACTCGGCGGTCTTCTGCTGGACGATGGCGGGGTCGGACTCCCAGCGGATGGCGATGGCGCCGGTGTAGCAGGTCGCCACGCACTCGCCGCAGCCGATGCAGCACTCCGGGTCGATGTACGCCGCCTTCCTGCCTTTCCTGGGCACTTGAACCATCTCGATGGCGTTTTCCGGGCACCATTTGCGGCAGCGGGCGCAGCCGTCGCACTCGGCGGCGTTCACCTCCGGGTGGACATCGGAATGCATCATCTGCTTGCCGGGCCGGGCCCCCAGGCCCATGCCCAGGTTCTTGATGGTGCCGCCGAATCCGCAGACCATGTGCCCCTTGAAATGCGCCAGGGAGATGAGGACGTCCGCGTCCAGGACGGCGGAAGCGATTTTAACTTCCTGGAAATGCTGCCCTTTTACCGGGATGCTGCGGTAATCGCGTCCGGTGAGGCCGTCGGCGATGATGATGGGCGCGCCGGTGACCTCATAGCCAAAGCCGTTCTCGAGCGCCGTGATCAGATGGTCGCGTGAGTTCTGGCGGCCGCCGGCGTAGAGCGTGTTGGCGTCGGTCAGGAAGGGGCGGCCGCCCACGCGCTTGATCTCATCGATGACGACGCGCACATATTGCGGCCGCAGGTAGGTGAGGTTGCCGCGCTCCCCGAAGCTGGTCTTGACGGCGACCAGGTCGCCCTTGACGATCATCCTGGCGAGGTTGAGCTTTCTCAGCAGGCGGTGGTACTTGGTGAGGTTGCGCTCCTTGCTGTCGGCGCGGTTTGATATGAAGTAAACTTTTGACATTGATCTTCTCCGGTTCCCTGGGGTGTTATCGTTGCCGGGGCGCTGTCCGCTCTCAGGAATTGTGACGCCGTTATCCGAGACGCCGTTATTATACTGGATGGACCGTCTCTCCCAGCTCTTCCCAGGCCAGGCAGGCGGCTCCCAGCATGCCCGCCTCGGGTCCGAAACGCGCCGGCACAACCTTGACGATGTCGCGGTTGGGCCGCAAGCCCCGCTGGGACAGGTAATCGCGGGCCGGCCCCAGGATGAAATCACCCGCCCGCATGATGCCGCCGCCGATGACGAAAACCTCGGGGTTGAAGATGTTGATGAGGCCGGTGATTCCCACGCCGATGTAAAAACCGATGCGGTCCAGCACCGCCACGGCGGTCTCGTCTCCCTCGAGCGCCAGGCGCGAGACCAGTTCGCCATCCAGCTCCTTGCCTTCCGCCCGGGCCCGGCCGAGGCCGGACCGGGGCTGCTCGCCAGCCGCTTCGG